>CAYZVI010000103.1:0-5658 GCA_964481695.1 uncultured Hydromonas sp.
TTTGCCGCGAGCGCGGTTTTGCGGTGGATACGGCGGGCTTTGAATCGGCGATGAATGCGCAGAAAGAAGCTGCGCGCGCTGCGGGTAAATTCAAAATGGATGCCAAAATCGAATACGACGGTGCGAAAACCCAATTCACCGGCTACGACGGCACGCATGGCAATAATCTCAATGTCCTTGCGCTGTACCGCACAGTCGATGACAAACTTGAAACCGTGGCGCAACTGAACCAAGGCGAGACCGGCATCGTCATCCTCGACAAAACGCCGTTTTACGCCGAGTCCGGCGGTCAGGTCGGCGATCAGGGCGTGCTCGCTCATCCCCAAGGGCAGCTCACCGTCAGCGACACCACCAAAGTCCTGCCGGACGTATTCGGTCACCATGTGCGCGTGGATTCCGGCTCGGTCAGCATCGGCGCGGCGATGAACGCCACCGTGTTTGCTGAAAAACGTGCCGCTACCGTGCGCAATCACTCGGCGACGCACCTCATGCATTCTGCGCTGCGCCGTGTGCTCGGCGAGCATGTGCAGCAAAAAGGCTCACTGGTCGATGCCGACAAAACCCGTTTTGACTTCACGCACAACGCAGCGGTCACGGCGGACGAAATCGCGCAAATCGAATACTGGGTCAATGCGCAAATCCTCGCCAATCAGCCGACCAGCGCGCAAGTCATGGCGATTGACGACGCGAAAAACAGCGGCGCTATGATGCTGTTTGGTGAAAAATACGGCGACGAAGTGCGCGTACTCACCATCGGCGAATCCAAAGAACTCTGCGGCGGTACGCACGTACATGCCACCGGTGACATTGGATTATTTAAAATCATCTCTGAGGGCGGTGTGGCCGCAGGCGTGCGCCGGATTGAAGCCATCACCGGCTTGAACGCCCTCGCCTACACGCAAGGTCTCGCTCATCAGGTCAATCAAGCCGCCGCCGCGCTTAAAGCTGCGCCGTCTGAATTGGTCGAACGCATCCAAGGCGCGCAAGAGCAAATCAAAGCACTGGAAAAAGAACTCAACGCTGCCAAAGGCAAACTCGCTGCGGCGCAAGGCGGCGACCTCGCCGCTCAAGCGGTGGATGTGAATGGTGTGAAATTACTGACTGCCACGCTCGAAGGCGCAGACATCGACATGCTGCGCACCACCATGGACAGTCTGAAAGACAAACTCGGCACCGCCGTCATCGTGCTTGCCAGCGTCGTTGCGGCGGATAAAGTCACGCTGCTCGCCGGAGTCACCAAAGACCTCACCAGCAAAATCAAAGCCGGCGAAGTCGTTAACCATGTCGCCCAACAAATTGGCGGTAAAGGCGGTGGCCGTCCAGACCTCGCACAGGCGGGTGGTACGGATGTGGCTGGGTTGGCTGAGGCGTTGGATTCTGTTGTCCAGATTATCCAAAGAGTTTTATTGTAAAAAAGAATGCGAGATTAATCTCGCATTCTTTTTTACAATAAATGAGTCAGGACGACTAAATACTTGTTATTTTCTTGATTCCAAAAGCCTTTTGTAAATAGAAGTAATCTGCTCCAGCCCTGAATAACAGGCCTTTGTTTTGCCCATAAGTTCCGGTTTACTGCGAGCTATTTCAATATAAATAGTCTTGGCTGTGTTAATGAGCTCCCTATCATCAAGTTCATTTGGTTTATTTATTTGCCACGCATTTCCTTTCTCAGACACAAACTGAGATAAGGCTACGATTATAGGAAAAATAATGCCATCTGGTACATCAATGATCTCTCTACCATCTCTCTCGATTGATCTTAATCCAGTCCCTTGAAACCCCTGATGGGTTTTCCATTTAGTATATAAGCTCCATGCTGGCCCAGCAATATCAAGATAGAATTGGTACACTTTAATAAAATTTTTATCACCTTTTTGGGCGGCTTCAAATATTCTACGAAAATCTTTCAAACATGTCGCTTTTGCATTATAAGTGTAAGTTTTGTTTATATCTCCCGACTTCCACCACAGTTCTTTTGGTAACAGCGCGGCAATCACTTGCAGTAATTTTTCGGTTGAAATCAAGCTATTAGTATTACTTATCCGTGTGCTTTCTGACTTTTGTAAAGAGAGTTGTGGGTGATGTTTTTTTAAATTTCTTTCTAATTCGTCCAGCTCTCCCTTTCTTCCCGAAATAGATAATGCTTGCACATCATTTTGGAAATTTCGGGCGATAGAAATGTCGGCGATTAAATCTTCATCACTTGATATAATAATCTCGAATTTAACATAAATTTCCGCAGCAACTTCCTCTCCATAGGTTTTGATGAAGTTTTTAATTTCGCCTTGTGTTTGCGATCCATTTATAATGCTCGGTTCTGTTAATTCTATGCAGGAATTTTTTTCATCAATATTACAATTTTTAGCGACGATAACTATACCGCCATTGAGTACAGAAAAATCGGAAGGTTTGTCTTTTAATGTTTCCCGAATCGCAAGATGGACTTGTGAAGGCATCTTTCTTTTTTTTCCTTCTGCATCAACTAAATAACTACGAACGTTTTCATTGTTACTTAAATTACAGACGGAAGATATTGGAAAGTGTCCAACATAAACAGAACGACCGCCTTCTTTATCGGAGGGTGAGGTAATGTTGCGAATGGAAAAAAATTTGAATTTGTTTGTAGCCATGGTACAACTCCTTGTAAAATTACCGTTGGGGTCACACTCGCGCGAGACATTCGCGGAGATTCCAACAGGTTTTTCCAGTCTAACATATTTTTTAATTGCGTCAAGCTCTATAGGGGATTTGAATGAAATGGACCGATGTTTTAGAAATCGCAATTCAATTATCCGATACACATCCCGATGTGGATCCAAAAACCGTAAGGTTTACGGATTTACACAATTGGGTGGTGGCATTGCCTGAGTTTGATGACGATCACAGCCGTGGTGGGGAGAAGGTGCTGGAGGCGATTCAGCAGGCTTGGATTGATGAGGTAGATTGATCTTTGTAGCGATGAATGGCGGCGCATTGCTTTAGGAGTGCGTCGTGTTTTATGAGGGTTGATGATGTTTGGGATTGAGCATTACGCGTCGTTTGTCTCGGCGGTGTTGTTGTTTCAGTTGATTCCGGGTGCGGGGACGTTGGCGATTTTGGATGCAACAGCGCGCCGTGGTACGGGCGCGGGCGCATCGGCGGTCGTGGGTACGCTGGTAGGTGATGCGGTGTGGATGATCGGTGCGGCGCTGGGTTTGGCGGCGGTGATGCAGGCGAATCCGACGGTGTTCACGGCTTTGCAGTGGTTTGGTGTGGCGTATTTGCTGTGGATGGCGTGGGGTTTGTTGCGCGCGCAGCGCAGTACGCTGGCGACGGATGAGGCTGTGGTGAGATCATCGTGGCAGTATGCGCGACGTGCGGCGTTGGTGAGTTTGACCAATCCGAAGGTGATGTTGTTTTTCGTGGCGTTTTTCCCGTTGTTTTTAACGCCTTCGGCCAGTCCGTGGACGCTCGCGGTGATGATGTTGCATGTGACGGCGATCAGTTTGCTGTATCAGTTGGGTTTGGTGCTGTTGGGCAATTGGGTCGCACTGCGTTTGAAAGGGATTCCATCAGCGCAGGTGTGGGCGAAGCGTTTGGCAGGTGTGGCGTTGGTCGGTTTTGCAGCAAAGTTGGCGGCGAGTAACCGATAGGGTTGAGGTTTGGAATAGGTTTGGATGTAGTGGGTGCGGTATGCCGAATTGGTTGAATCAAGAGATTATTTATACGTATAGTGTGCCGTTGTTTGTGGTGGTGATTGCGCTGGAGCTGGCGTATTCGAATTTGCGTGGTTTGCGTCTGTATTCGTTGAAGGATAGTTTGACCAGCGCGACGTTTGCCCTGTCGAATTTGGGCTTGGATATACTGTTCAAGGGTTTGTCGTTCGCGGTGCTGGGCTGGTGTTTTGTGCATCGCGCGGTGGATTGGCAGCAACAGGGGGTTCTGTATTGGGCGTTGTTGATCGTTTTGCAGGATTTGGCGTATTGGACCCAGCATACGGTGGATCACAGCTCGCGCTTATTCTGGGCGATACACAGCACGCACCATAATTCAAACGAGTATAACTTGACCACGGGTTTTCGCTCGTCGGTGCTCCAGCCGCTGTATCGCTATGTGTATTTCATGCCGCTGGCGTGGTTGGGTTTTCATCCCTTGCACATTATGTTTGCCTATGCGGTGACGCAGATTTACGGTAATTTGGTACACACGCAGGCCATCGGTAAACTGGGCTGGGTTGAGAAAATCTTGGTGACGCCGTCGCATCACCGCGTGCATCATGCGAGCAATACGCCGTATTTGGATAAGAATATGGGGATGCTGTTCATCGCGTGGGATAAATTATTCGGTACGTTTGAGGAGGAAGGGCGCGATCCCGAGCCGATTCGTTACGGTACGGTGTCTGCGCCGGAGAGTCGCTCGCCGTGGGCGCTGTTTACCTATGAGCTGAGAAATATTTGGCACGATGTCCGTATGCCGAATCTGAGCGCGTGGCAGCGGCTTTGCTATGTGTTTGCGCCGCCGGGTTGGAGTCACGATGGGCGCACGCAGACGGCGAAGCAGATGCAAACGGAGTGGGATGCAGCGCATCCGAGGGGGTAAAAAACAAGGCGGATATTTCCGCCTTGTTTTATTTGAACTGCGCTAGTTTGTTCAACGGTTTTTTCTTGGCTTTGGGTTTCGCGGCCAGATGCGTGTGCGATGCGGTTGGCGCGTCTTGGAAACGCTTGCTCGGATGATGTGCCGTGCGCGCATTCGGCTTGCCCATGTTTTGTGTGGCTTGCGTCATGTTCGCCGGTTGGCGCGGTGGGATGAGGTGGGCTTTGGAGTAGCCGATCAAATCGCTGCGTCCCATAGCGTGCAGTGCATCACGGATCATCGGCCAGTTGTTCGGGTCGTGATAGCGTAGGAATGCTTTGTGCAGGCGACGGCGTTTTTCTTCTTTGACGATGTCAACTTTTTCGCCCGAACGGGATATTTTTTCCAACGGATTGCGCTGCGTGTGCCACATGGTGGTGGCCATAGCCATCGGCGTGGGCAGGAAGGTCTGCACTTGGTCGAGGCGGAAGTTGTTTTTCTTGAGCCACAGCGCGAGGTTCATCATGTCTTCATCCGAAGTGCCCGGATGCGCGGCGATGAAATACGGGATGAGGTATTGTTCTTTGCCGGCTTCTTTGGAGGCTTGTTCGAACATTTGTTTGAAACGGTTGTACGAGCGCAACTCGGGCTTCATCATTTTGGACAATGGCCCTGATTCGGTATGCTCTGGCGCGATTTTGAGGTAGCCGCCGACGTGGTATTTGACCAGTTCTTTGATGTATTCGGGTGACTCAACTGCGAGGTCGTAGCGTAAACCGGACTGGATGTTGATTTTTTTCACGCCTTTGATGGCGCGCGCTTTGCGGTACAGGTCGATTAGGCTGTCGTGATTGGTGTTGAGGTTTTTGCAAATGTCGGGATAGACGCAGGAGAGTTTGCGGCAGCTCGCTTCGGTCACGGGGTCTTTACAGCCGAGGTTGTACATATTGGCGGTCGGGCCACCGAGGTCGGAAATTTGGCCGGTGAAACCGTCGATTTTGTCGCGGATTTCTTCGATTTCGTGCAGGATGGATTCGTGTGAGCGGCTCTGGATGATGCGGCCTTCGTGCTCGGTGATGGAGCAGAAGGTACAGCCGCCGAAGC
>CAYZVI010000104.1:0-5610 GCA_964481695.1 uncultured Hydromonas sp.
AGCAGTGGTTTCGCCGAGCAAACCATCCAAAAATCACGCTTCATCGCCCGCGCCGTCTACGCTGACAGTGAGCAGTCCGTAGCGGCCATACTGCACCAACTCGCAACCGACTACCCCAATGCCAACCACCTCGCCTACGCCTACCGCATCCAAACGCCCGACGGCATCATCCTACGATTCTCCGACGACGGCGAACCCTCCGGCACAGCGGGCAAACCCATCATCCCGCACCTCGAAGGACGCGCGCTCATCAACGTCTGCATCGGCGTGATTCGCTACTACGGCGGTATCAATCTGGGAACGGGAGGGCTGGTGCGCGCCTACGCAGGCACGGCGAAAATGGCACTGGACAATGCCACTTTTGGCACGTTCATCGAACAAGCCGAATACGAACTCACACTCAACTACAAACAAATCGACGGATTCAAGCGAGATTTAGCGCAGCTCGGCGGTGAATTGATTCATGCCGAATTTGCCGATGTGGTACACGCGTGGGTGCGCGTGCCAGTCAGTGCGTGGGATGGGTTGCGCGACAAATACGCTGTTTAATAATAGCGTTTCGCCAATTGATTCAACAACTTGTAGGGTGTACAAATCATTTCCGATTTGCACACCAAAAACAGCCGATACCAACAAGAAGGTGGGCAAATTAAAATTTGCCCACCCTACCCGCCTGAGTTAAGCCGAAATGCGTAGTGACGACGCGTTGTGGTACACGCTACCACATAAAGCAGCGCCCCACGAATCATTTTCGGCTTGAACGAATTGTTAGCGCTCAAATGTCCCAAATTTTTCCATCTCTAACGTGCTCGCTAATCTCAGGCGGATTGCGCTTCACCGCTGGATGATTGGCCATGATCAGCCTAATGAGACGAATAGCATTGTATGAATCCATGACAAGGGAGCGTTGCTCCTTGAAGTATTTCTGGTCGAAAGTGTTCTCATTTACCGCATGAGCAGGCTTCTGCCTGAGCTTTCTAACTTTCTTGAGTGTTTGGAACAGAAAATCAATAGGATTAGGATCTTTGGGTCTAAAATTCTTCCGCACCCACTCTTCAAGCATTGCAATGGTACCCTTCTGTCGGACAACAATTTTGCCGTCGGTACGTACTTCTTCTTGTTCTTTATCGATGTCAGTGAAGAAGCCAGTATTAATGTTGTCAGAAAGCATCTTATCCAGCAGAAGCACAAATGCATTAAATTCTGAAAGTGTTGGTCGAAGCAGAAAGCCGAATTCCTTTGGCCGGTTTTGTGAGAAGGTTTGACGAAACAACTCGGGACTACCCATAAGCGTACACATTTTATTAATAATGCTTAGCTCCTCGGTAAAGGCTTCAAAGATTGAAGTCCTTTCGCCCCAGTCACCGATAATGTTGTTTCTATAGTAGTCCGGGTGAAGCACGTGCTTTCCCTCAACTTCTTTGGCCTTCCAGATTTGTTGGTGCTCGCTTGAAAGGTCAGCCAAATACCCAACAAATGAGGCGGCATACCTGTTCAGTTCGTCATCGTAAGCGAAACCGAACGTTTTCAGTAGTACTTGGTCTTTCTTTGGCACGGCCTCAGACTCAAAGAACGCATCCTCGATACAGATGCTTCCATTGATATCATCGGTTTGGTAGTAGTACCGAGGATCGTTTCTGTAAAATTCCAGAACCGATAGTTCAAAGGCGCGATGATCTAGTTGACCAGCGCCTTTAGCGATTTCGAGCGTGTAGGGACGATCCCGATAGTTTGAGACTCTTGGATCGTCTGCCAAAATTTCTTGTGATGGATAGATGCAGCAATGATCGGACAGCCCAACTGAATCAAAAAAATCAATCTGCTGTTCTTTTGTCACCCAGGAAAATGCTTTTATGTGCGGATTTGGGTGGACATTGCCAAACCAAACTTCGATCTTTCTGTCCTGGATTAGAGCCTTCAAGTCTGGCTCAAGGTCGCTCACACTAACACCATACTTCTGGACAGCTATATAGATCGGAAGCCCATTGAAATCACCGGAGGTGAAGTATTTGTCGAGTGCGTCTTCAACTATGGATTGTCGAATATTCATGCTTTGAGCGCTAACTATACTGATGCGTCAACATCGACGCATCAGATTCTTTGATATTGATCAATAACATTCTTCAACCTCCTCCAACCTCTTGTTTGTCAAATACAACTTTTCACACATGGATATTATGGAACCTATTAGATCACACAAAATATCAAACCCTATTTCGCTCCATTGTAGCCACTTTTTATCCTCTTTCCAATAAATCCCGTTCACTCAAAAATCGCAGTATTTGCGCCACGGGTTTAGGCAGTGCGAGGCTGAATTTTGGTTCGTTCAAATCCAGCCAACGCCCTGATGCGGTATTGCTAATGTGTTGCGCTTGCTTGTCGTTCAGTTCGATTAAATACGATTGGATGTGGAGCTGTCGATGCGTCAGGCGGTGTTTGAGCGGGGTGAGTTTTTGCGCGGCGGCGTGTTCCAATCGCGCTTGCGTGGGGAAGGTCCAGAGTTTGGCCCAGATGCCGCGTTCGGGTTGCTGCTCCAGCCACACGCGTTGTCCGCGGCGGTAGATGTACCAGTCAAAATGCAGTTCTTTAACCGCTGTGGCGACTTTGGGCGCGGGGATTTGCTCGGTGGCGTTTTCTGCCAGCGCGACGCACTGCGTTGACCACGGGCAGGCGTGGCAATTCGGCTGGGTGCGCGTGCAGAGGGTCGCGCCCAAGTCCATCACGCCTTGCGTGTAGGCGCGTAGGCCGCGTTCAAACGGGATTTTGAGGCGTTGGGCATCTTGTGGCGTGAATAGGGTTTCATGCGCTTTTGCCCAAAGGATTTTATCCGTCGCCGCACTCGGTGTGGTGCGTATGCCGTAAACGCGGCTCAATATTCGTTTGACATTGCCATCGAGGATGGGCGCGGGATGAGCGTAGGCGAATACGGCAATGGCCGCCGCGGTGGATGCGCCGATGCCGGGTAGGGTTTGCAAATGCTCGGGTGTGCGCGGAAACTCGCCATCGAATTCGTCCACCACGCGCTGCGCACAGGCGTGCAAGTTACGCGCGCGGCTGTAGTAGCCCAGCCCCGCCCACAGCGCGAGCACGTCATCCTGCGCGACGCTTGCCAAGTCCTGCACCGTTGGGAATTGGTGTAAAAATCGCGCGTAGTAGTCAATGACCGTGACCACTTGGGTTTGTTGTAGCATGATTTCGGACAGCCAAATGCGGTAGGCATCGTGGGTGTTTTGCCACGGCAGGTCGTGCCGTCCGTGTTGTAATTGCCACGCGGCCAGTCGCTGCGCCAAGGTGTCGTTTTGGCTCATGATTTTTTTCGCCCGCGTTTGGGTTTTTGGCATTTCGGGCAAAAGTAGGTCGCACGTTGCGCCTGTACGATGCGCTCGATCGGCGTTTTGCAGCGCACGCAAGGCTGATCGAAGCGGTCGTAAACATTGAAACCCATTTGAAAATAGCCGCTGGTGCCATCGCTATTCACAAAATCTTTGAGCGTGCTGCCACCCTGCTCGATCGCCCGCGCCAGTAGCAGTGGAATCTGCTCGGCCAGTGCGTCGCACTGCGTGCGGGTGAGCTGGTTCGCTGGTGTTTGCGGGTGGATACCGCATAAAAACAGCACTTCGCTGGCGTAGATATTACCCACGCCGACCACCCATTTACCGCTCATCAGCGCGACTTTGATCTCCTGCGCAATGCTGCGCGTAACGCGATAAATGTGTTCACCATTAAACGCGGCATCAAACGGTTCCATACCCAGCCCTTGCAAACGTGGGTGCGTGCGCCAGTCGCCGTCCGCCGCGTCGTGCCACAGCACCGAGCCGAATCGGCGCGGGTCGTGAAAACGCAGGATTTGCTCACCCAGCTCCCAATCGACATGATCGTGTTTCTGCGGCGGGGTATTTTTCGCCACGATGCGCAGGCTGCCGGACATACCGAGGTGGATCAGCAGCGTACCGCAGCGCCCGTTCGCACAACGGATGTGGATCGCCAGATATTTGCTGCGCCGTTCGGTGCGCTCAATGCAGGCGTTTTTCAGCCATTGGGGTAGCTGCGCGTCGATCGGCCAGCGCAAGGCGCTTTGGCGCACCACCATGCGGCTGACGGTTTGTCCTTCGATGTGTGGTGCCACGCCCATGCGCGTGACTTCCACTTCGGGTAATTCGGGCATATTCGCTACACCTTTGGCTTATATGATGGGGGTAGTTTAAAAACACGGGGCATAAAATTGGTTACAATGCCTTTATTATTTTTTGACATAGATGTTTGACTTTATGAAATTAGCCACTCGTTCAATCACCGGTTCAAATTTTGCCATGCGCCGTATTGTATCAGCCCTTGCGGTTGGTATGCTGGGCTTGAGCAGCCTGACTTTTTCGGCGCAAAGCCATGCGCAAACGCGCGATATTTTGGCCGACAAGATGGATATCACCAGTGAAAAACCACAGTACGAGCTACCGAAACAAAAGCTGACTTACGAAATCACCGCGTATCAGATTTTGAGTGATTTAGCGCTCACACGCGGTCAACTGAAAGTCGCCTATCACGGCTATATGAGCCTCGCGCAAAAGACCCGCGATCCGCGCTACGCCGAGCGTGCTTACATCGTCGCGGCATTGGCCGACGACACCACTTCCGCACTGCTGGCCGCACAGTTGCTCAAAACTTTGGCGCCGAACGCCACGTTGGGCGATTCGCTGGTTGAACAAATGGCCTTGGCCAGTATTCTGAAAAAAAGCGAGTCCGGCGAACTGCAATCGGCATATCAAGATACCAAAGCTTTTCTCAAAAAACACCCGAAACACGAAGTCGGCCTGACCTTGCTGGCCGATATCGCGCACAAACTCGGCTACGAGGACGACAAGTTGAGTGCGTTTGAACAACTGTATGCAATTTCACCAGACGATGCCGATACGATCAACAACCTTGGCTACTATTTAGCCGATCACAACATTCGGCTGGACGAGGCGGAAAAGCTCATCAAACGCGCGCTGAAAATTGCGCCACATGCACCGCACATTATCGATTCGGCCGCATGGCTGGCGTATCGCCAAGGCAAGCTATCGCAAGCACTCAAACTCAGTCGTTCAGCAGTTGCAGCCTCCCCCGCACCGGACATCCAGCTGCATTTAGCTGAAATCCTGTGGGTATCGAACGCTGCGGGCGAGCGTGCTGAAGCGCAGCAATTGTTCGCGCAACTGCAACAACAAATAGCCGCCAAGAATGATGCCACTTTGAGCAAAGAGTTAAACGCAACCATGCGCCGTCTGGGTGTAAATATCGTACCGTCAAAAGCACCATGATTAAATTGCATCACATTCGAATTCAATTCACAAAGAACACCATGATTTCAATTGCTCAGTTACTCACTCGCCGTCTACGCACAGCATTTTTAGGGTTCAGCGTACTGGCGCTCACTGCATGCAGCACGCTCACGCCGGTACAGCACACTGAAAAAGCATATTTCAATATGGATGGTCGTATGGCGGTTGACATGCCACGCTCTCCTGAGAAAGCTTCATCTGGCAAAATTCGCTGGGATGAGTACCCGAGCGCGACCGACATCACGCTCTCGACCCCGTTTGGCAATGCGGTAGCGCTGGTGCATTTGACCCC
>CAYZVI010000105.1:0-5558 GCA_964481695.1 uncultured Hydromonas sp.
TGCTGAATTTTGGCGATGGTTTGTTCGAGATTATCTTGTTCTTTAGGGATGATTTCCAAGGCAAAGCCCGGATTATCACGCGCCAATACAAACTCGTTGCGATCCATAATCCAGCCTCGCGCCGGCTCGATCGGCACTTGTGCCGTGCGGTTTGACTGCGCTTGCTGGCTCAATTCATCGTGTTTGAATATTTGCAAATACACGAATCGCGCCACCAAGATACCAAAACACAAAAAAACCAAAAGTTGAGCCACCCACACACGCTGGCGGAAAATTTGAGCTTGTGCCAGACTGGCTCGCGAAGACAATTTCATAACATCGTTTCCGTCACTGCACCATCATCCATTCGCCGACCTTGCGCATTTTTGCACCGTGCGTCAACGCGATCGCCAAAGCCAACCACATGGGAATAGCCAAAGCCAGCCACACAATAGACCCGAACTGAGGGTAAGTTCCTAAAATCACGATGTAGAATAAGGCACGCAGCAACTCCATGGCAAACACCATAGCCGTTGCGTAAATAGCATGAATGAATACGGAGGCGAACTGCAAACGTGGCGCAAGCAGCCCCATCAGGTACACGAGCCACACATACATCAGTGCGTGCTCACCCATGCGCGAAGATTGCTGCACATCGACAAAAATACCAATGACAAAAGCGACCAAAAGGGAAATACGCCGCGGCTGATAGACTTTCCAAAACAGCAATATCAGCGCCATACAATCGAGCCAAATGGTCTGCCGCAAAGTTAAAAATGATAAAGCCCAAGCGACAGCCATCGTCAGTATGACCACACGTGTACGCGCCAAAGCCAACCATTGTTCAAAACGCATGATTTACCTCATTATTTTTTATACTGCTCACGCGTGCGTGCGCCCAATGTGGGAGGAACCGGATTTTCACGCGCCATTTCAATTTGCGCGTCGCTTCGAGCCTTCATCTCTGCCAAATTGGGTATCTGAATAATACCCACAAAGCGTACATTCATCAGATGCGAAACCGGCACAATGGTTAATTCAGAGCGTCCATCGGCTCCAGCCGGTGCAATATTCGCCACCTTGGCAACCGGAATATTCGAAGGATACAAACCATCCAAGCCCGAAGTCACCAGCACATCGTCTTTTTGCAAGTCAGCCGACTCTTGGTTAAAAATTCTCAGTTCGAGATAACCTTCGCTTTTATCCCCACCTACAAAACCACGTACCGATGGATTGCGCTGCACCATCACGGGTACATTCACTTTCGTATCGGTAATTAAAGTCACTTCGGAACTATTGATTTGTACATCGGTAATTTGCCCCAGCAAACCTTCGTGCGTAATAACAGGTTGTCCCTGTTTCACACCATTTTGGCTGCCCATATTCAGCACCAACTTGCGCATGTAAGGATCGACCACTTGATATAATACTTCAGCGGAAATCATAGGATGCTGGGTACTTGCCTTGAGCCCCAATTGCGCGCGAAGGGATTCATTTTCACGCTCAACATTGGCCAACGTCTGCAAACGCATGGCGTAATTATCACCTTGCGCGACCAAGTCACGATTTTGTATCGCCAAGGCATGAACGTTATAGCTGTGGACAATGTGATCGGCAACCCAAACACGTACCGAATGAACCGTATGCTGAACCGGCGTGACAAAAGCCCATGCCAGTGCATTGCGCACAATCGGCGGCCCATTCAAAACGAGCATCGCTATGGCGATGGCACTGGCAATGACCACACGCACCCAATCAGGGGTCGTGCGACGAAATAGACTGTAGCTTCCGTCCATGACGCTGTTAACCTCGCGTCAAAGATTATTCGTAGACAAACAGCGAGCTGAAGCGATTCAAATGCTCCAAAGACATGCCTGAGCCGCGTACCACGCACAACAGCGGGTCTTCGGCAACACACACTGGCAATCCAGTTTCTTCTTGCAACAAACGATCTAAATCTTTGAGCAACGCACCACCACCGGTCAAAACGATACCCGCTTCGGCAATATCCGCGCTCAATTCTGGCGGCGTTTGTTCCAATGCGATTTTTACAGTCGACACAATCGCGTTCAATGGTTCAGAAATCGCCTCCAAAATTTCATTGGAGTTGACGGTGAAACTACGCGGAACACCCTCAGCCAGATTGCGACCTTTTACTTCCATTTCCGCCACTTGCGCACCGGGGAATGCCATGCCGATTTCTTTTTTGATCAACTCCGCAGTAGGATCACCGATCAACATGCCGTAATTGCGGCGGATGTAGTTCACGATCGCTTCGTCGAACTTATCACCACCCACGCGAGTACTGTTTTTATACACCATGCCGCCCAAGGAGATCACACCCACCTCGGTCGTACCACCACCGATATCCACCACCATTGAGCCACGCGCTTCAAACACCGGCAAACCCGCACCCAGTGCAGCCGCCATTGGCTCTTCGATCAAATGCGCTTCTGATGCACCCGCATTTTCCGCAGACTCACGAATCGCACGGCGCTCCACTTGAGTGGAACCGCACGGTACACAAATCACAATGCGCGGGCTTGGCTTGAACAAGTTGGATTCGTGAACTTGACGAATGAAGTATTCCAGCATTTTTTCAGTAATGCTGAAGTTAGCAATCACACCATCCTTCATCGGGCGAATGGCATCAATATTACCCGGCACTTTACCAAGCATTAATTTCGCCTCTGCGCCCACCGCTTTCACCATAGGGCGACCGGTTTTTGTGTCATGCGCAATCGCAACCACCGAAGGCTCATCCAATACAATGCCTTTACCGTGCGCATAAATCAGCGTATTGGCCGTACCCAAGTCAATGGCTAAGTCATTAGAAAAATATTTACGTATGAAATTAAACATGCGATTCCTTTTATTCATTCAGTCGCCGAAGAGTCATTCACAATAACGACGCTTTAAGGCAAATAATTCTTAACTATTCATTTTAATGCGATCACGCTTGCTTGAAGCGCAAACGATGTTGATTCTGTTGACAATGCGCCGCTCTGATTTAAAAACAAAGATACAATCAAGTTTTCTCAGCCGCTATTAAAGCGGCTCTTTGTGTGGATTTTACGAAGTTTGAGAAAATACGCGTCAATCGAGTTTGAGCGCAAGTACGCAAGCGCGTTATGATACAGGAAAACATTCATGCTCGGTGATTTTTCTTCTTAAAAACATTGACTTATGCGCATCACGTTTTTAATTGACAACACCATCCAAACAGCCATCACGATAGCGCGTCACATATAGTGCTCTGGTAATAAAGAGCCCACATATTTTTGCACATGCCGCCAAAAACTACCCGGTTCACGGGTGATTTTCTGCCCACCCGAATGAGTCGTATTCGCCGCCTCATCGGTCGCATCATCAAATCCCAAAAACCAATAAGTTCGACCTTGCTCATCCTGACGCATTTGGTAGCTATAGCGTGGATTCAGCTGAGTGAGCACCAACTGTCGCAATTGTTCAGAAAATTGGGGCTGTTCGATTAAAGCGCCCACCTCAGTATTACCCGTGACGGAGCAGTGATCCAAATTCATTGATCCAACAAAACTCACTTGACCGTCAATCACCACTACTTTGGAATGCAGCGCTGTGCGAGAACCTCGGATTGAGAAAATCGGATGCCGCCACTGCGGTTCTCGCGGCACATCGGGATAACCGCGCAACTCATACACAGCAATCCCTGCCGCCAGCAAACGATCACGATAATAGTCGTAGTGCCCATGAATCACCGGCACATCGTTCGACTCCAGTGAATTACTCAATATTGTCACATTAACACCACGCTGCTGTAATTTAACCAAAAAATCCAACAGCTCATCACCCGGCAAGAAATAAGGATTGACGATTAACACTTCGTGCTTGGCCCTGCTCATTGCGTTAATTAAATGGTCAAATACCACCGTATCGGGTCGCACAGACTCACTTTGAGTCAAGCTAATCGTTGCTGGATCGGGAGGTCGGGTAATCTTATCGGGAGGATCCATCAGAAAAGAAACCTTACCCCAGTTCATCTTTGGCATTACATCACTGAGGAAAGCATCTTCTGCTTGGCGCAAAGCCTGTAAATACGGGTGGCGTTGCACACGTTCTTTACGTGTCAGGCGACTGGTACTTAACAACATCTTGGCAATCTGTTCGCGTCGTAGATCCATGTATTTCGCATCAAAATCATCCACTGCCATCACCTGAGCTGAGTTCCAATAGGTATCAAAGCCTTTCTGCATATCACCCAGCACATGCCCTGCGAGCAATACATCCATGTCCGAAAAATTATCAGCCTCACCCGCATTGAAATAACGATCACTCAGATTACGCCCACCGGTGATACCGAGCACACCATCGGCCAACCACATCTTGATATGCATGCGTCGGCGCAAGGTACTCAGATTAGACAGAAACACTACCCAACGCGTGACAAAATTTGCTCGGAATTTCTTGATCGGGTTGAACATGCGCACTTCAATATTCGGATGCGCATTCAAAATCAACATCTCTTTATCGCGTCCCAATTGTTCACGATCATCAAGCAACACGCGCACGCGTACACCACGCTCTGCCGCATCGACAACCTCTCGCAGCAGCAAACGCGTGCTCAACCCTTTCTCAAGATTGTAGTACTGCAAATCCAAACTATTTTGAGCGTTTTTAATCAGTGCGCTGCGTGCAGCAAATGCCTCCACCCCATTGGCCAATGGGTAGACAGCGGAATCATCCAAAGCCGGAATATTAACGCTGGATACAGGATTCATAACACTCGATTTCGTAGTTATCGTAAACGCTTTTGAGTCAACATGCTCTGACTGCATTTTAGAGGTTTTTAGTGCCGCAATGCGGCGCTGTTCATAGTTTTTTTGCTCCGCCTGCACCAATCGAACTAAAGGCGCATTCGGTTGAATAGGTAAACTCTCGCTTCGCTCTAAAGGGCGAACGACCATGCCGGATGGATAATTATTCGCACACCCAGTCAACAACATAATGAACATCAAAGACAGCAGTACCGTAAGCAACGAAACACGCTGTCGTAAAACTCGGCCCAATTGATCTTGTCCCAAAAAACGTATGCACACCGCGCATTATCCTCATCACTCACCGTGCGCACCCGCACCAGCCAACGCATCATATTGCCACCACGCCTCTGGCGTGACCACGCGCACCCCCTGCTTGAGCGCACGCGAACGCAGTTTCAACAAATGCCTATCCTTAGAAATCAGCCAATCCACCCGATACGCCAGCGCCACATCAATGAACACCTGATCATCCCGATCCGAGCAACGAATCGGCGCATACGACGGCGGCGCGGATCGCAAATCAACCCAAGTGACCAACGCGCGCGTCTGCGCCAAAATCTGCCCCTGCCGCTGCGACTCCACCTTAAATTGCGCCCGACCGAGTACATCCACCCACTCATCCCACATCGGCTGCGTCATCAACACACGATATTCAACCGAATCTTCAGTCGCACCCAGCTGCACGCCATGCATCACACAGCTTTTCAACTGCGAGATGGCTGAATCCGGCTCCTGCGCGAACACAAACCAATCCAACCAAATATTCGTATCCAAAATCAACTG
>CAYZVI010000106.1:0-5502 GCA_964481695.1 uncultured Hydromonas sp.
AAAAAGAACAAGTCAGCCAATCCATCAAAACAGCCGATCAGAAACTCCGTGCTGAGTTCAAACAGGTCGAGTTGAAAATGGCGGCTCACTCCGAGCGTATGCAGACTCTTCTCAAAGTCTTGAACAAACAATTGGCATTGGCGAAAGGTTAACACTCAAGCTGAGAACTTGACTACACCGCTACAAAAGCAATATAGAAAAGGAGGGCGAAAAAATCGCCCCCCTTTTAATTTAGCGTATTTTCTTTAAGCGTACACATAGACGAGCGATTAAGACTCAATCGTTAGGTACGAATCAAAGCTGCGCATTTTGCCATAATTTAATCTGTTCAATAGTTGCTGTCACACCGCCACAGACAACAATCAAAATTTGCTGAAAATCATTTAACTCCGGCCTGTCATCATACGTCAGAGCGAGGCTCGCACCACAGGCTGGTTCAACCAATAACCGATGACCCGCCAAGAAAGACTCACAAGCCGATAATGCACTAGCATCAGAGACGAGCACATTATGAATCCGATGCTGCTTTGACCAGTTCACTGCTTGCTCGCAAACACGCTTGGCACCCAGTGAAGTAGCAACACTGGAAATGTGATCCAGTTCGACCGAACTTCCACGTTTAACCGCCTCATAGAACGAAGCGGCTCCTTGAGTTTCCACAGCAAACACCGGAATATCACTCCACCCATTGCGATGCAAACCTTCTATAACACCAGATAACAAACCACCGCCACCAACCGAGAGTACTACTGCATCTGGTTTAAAGCCAGATGCATGAATTTCATCTACTAATGTCGCATGCCCTTGCCACAATAAAGGATCGTCAAACGGATGAATAAACGCCGTGGATGAATCAAGTAAAGATTGTGCAAACTCATTCGCCTCCTGCCATGAAGCGCCATGAACAACGACCTCGGCATTTTCTAACCGCAAAAGCTCTTTCGCTCGCTCCGTAGTCGTTTCCGGAATGACCACCGTAACAGGAACCCCCAACAAACGTCCCGCATAAGCAACCGCCAATCCCGCATTACCACCCGAAGACGACACCAATTTTTTTGCCCCGCGTGCAACATAGATTTCGGACGCATGTCCAACCCCACGAATTTTAAACGAGCCGGTTGTTTGCAATGCTTCAAGCTTTAACCACACAGAGCGTCCCGTTTTCATACTGAGCGCGCGGGATTCAATCAAATTTGTTTCAATATGTAAGCTCATCACGTACTTTTTTACTTAAAAATCAGATAATAGAGAGAAGAATGCGCATATACCATTAACTAAATGTAGTAATCGCACCTCAAACTAAATCTGTCTTAACCGCCACCACACCAGCACCGCGAGCAGCAGACTGGTAACAAGGTAGAGAACTTGAGAGACGCCGTGCATCTGCATAAACGCACTCATGTCTGCGGGATTATTGAGCATAGTGGCTTTGAGCGTTTGCATTTTCGGTGTGATCACTGCGTATTGAATCACCACGATAAACAACGCGATCAACGTGAGCCATAGACTTTTATGGTGCAGAAGTTGACCCGCAAAGCGTACGCGATAGTCAATCAGTAGCACAATGGCACACAGCAAACTGACGAGGTAAGTCATGCGCAGCAGTTCGCCCGTGATTAAGCCCGCTTCAATTTTTGGCCATTTGGCAAACATCAGTGGCGCAAACACATAGCCAGTCACCCACGTTGTCACCGCCCAAACCATCAAAGCCAAAACAGAAAACCGCGCCAACAGTGAGTGCCAGCGCGGTTGTGCATTTTGATCAGTCATTACAGGTGTATTCATGACTGAACAATCCATTAAATATACAGTACTTCGATGACTTCGTATTCACGCACGCCAGATGGTGCTTGAACCTGCGCGACGTCTCCCGCAAATTTGCCAATCAATGCGCGTGCGATCGGCGAGCTGATCGAGATTTTGGATTCTTTGATGTCCGCTTCGTCATCACCAACGATTTGATAACGCACTTCTTGGTTATTTTCCAAGTCGTCCAAAACCACGGTTGCCCCGAACACCACACGACCTTCTGCATCAAGCGTGCTTGGGTCAATCACTTGTGCATTGGCCAATTTGGCTTCCAGCTCGATGATGCGCCCTTCGACAAAGCCTTGCTTCTCTTTGGCCGCGTCGTACTCGGCATTTTCAGATAAATCGCCCTGCGCACGCGCTTCGGAAATCGCGGTAATCACTGCCGGACGCTCAACGTGTTTGAGGTGTTGTAATTCATTACGCAATAATTGTTCACCAATTTTGGTAATCGGGGTTTTCATACTTCTTCTCCAACTGCTTCACAAGCTTCAAATGCGTTGGGTTTGCATTTGATAATTTATTTTAGAATGTAAAAAATCACCGCAGTCCTTGCACTTTGTGCACTGCGGTGGGTTATCGGTTTCACAACCGTATTGGGTATATTGTACACATAAACACTGACGGTTTGTTGATAATTACATCAATGATGCGCCGCCGCAGATGTGCCTAAGTCATTGCCACAGCTGGAGCAAAATTTATAAAATGTACTGCATCGCGTACCGCAGCGTTCGCATTGTTTGAACACGCACAATCCACAATGCACACAGTAATCCGTAGGCACACCCGATGCCCCCGTATTGAGTGGACGCTCGCAGCTTGGGCAAATGTTTTTAGCCAGATGACCCAGTGCTTGTTCATAGTCGAACTCTTTGCGTCGTTCTTCCTGCGTACTCTGGCTCATTTTGAGCTCTTGCTCTTGCTTATTGCGCAAATAGTTTTGCATTTGTTTGATGCCATAGTAGCCGCCCACCAATGTGAGCAAAATACCCACGATATAGCGCACATAACCACCATAGCTCGGCAAATACGGCACCAGCTCGACAAAAAATACGATCAGCGCAAAGAATATAAAGCCCCAAACGAACGGCCAATAGCGACTTTTACGCTTTTTTGCAAACAACCACGCCCCAAGCAACAATGCAGGCAAAGTAACAAGTAAACGCCATAAAAACACTTTTAACTCATAACTATTTAATGCTTGGTCATAGTGCTTTTGCGCTTGCTCGATCAGCTCGCTTTCCCGCTCAGCATCCACGGTACGCTCATTGTTCAAAATCGCTTGATTAAACTGCTCGACGACTTGTTGTGCTTGTGTGATCTGTCCTTGTAATTGCTCTAATTGTTGCGTGCGCTGAACCACTTGCACATCTTGAGTGCTTTGCCCCGTTGCGGTGCGCGTCTGAATCCAGTTATCAAAGGTTTGTTTTTCTTCTGCGTAGCGTTTTTGCGCTGTCGTCAGATTGAGCTGCGCCTGTTCCAATTCGCGTCGCACTTGTGCGTTGTTCTGCTCCATCTGCTCGCGACGGGTATGGATGGTTTTGAGCTCATCGGATTCATATTGTGCCAACTCAGGCGCATTGCCTGCTTTGGGTAAATCACCGATGATTCTGCCGCCCAAACCTGTGAGGAACACAGCAAACAGCACCGCGATGGCCCACATAATCACAGTAAACATTTGCTCAGGCAAGCGTTTGTTTTTATTCATTTTAAACATGGTATTCCCTTTTTGCTTTATATTGAGCGCAACCATTCAGTTGAATACTGGTATCTTATCAATAATCCAAGCTATCCGTGGCTGTACCCAACATTTATGAGCGCTGACATCCAAAACGTCTCTCACACGCCTATCAACGACGCGCGCACCATGCGCGCATGGGCTTTTTACGACTGGGCAAATTCGTCCTACGCGCTGGTGATCAATACCGCACTGTTTCCGCTGTATTTCCAAGCAGTGATGAACGACGCGCCGCAGGTATTGAATCTATTCGGTTACGAAATCAGTGCCAATGCAGCCTATAGCTATTCACTCAGTTTATCGTTTCTGATTTTGGTGTTGCTCTCACCGGTACTCTCATCCATCGCCGGTAGCCGTGGCAACAAGCTGTCTTTTCTCAAGTTTTTTTGTTGGCTGGGCGCGCTGTCCTGCATGGGATTATTTTTCTTCAAATCCGCCGATCAAGTGCTGTGGGCTTTGCTATTCAACATCACTGCCAGTATCGGGTTCTACGGCTCACTCGTTTTTTATAATGCTTATCTACCCGAAATTGCCAGCCCTGAACGCCAAGATGCCTTGTCTGCGCGCGGATTTTCACTCGGCTATATCGGCTCGTTGTCCATGCTGGTGATTTCCTTAGTTTTGGTGCAGGTAGTTGCGAATCCATCGAACCGCGCGTTTTATACCCGCTTATGTTTTTTCCTAACCGGCTGCTGGTGGCTCGGTTTTGCACAGTATAGCTTTGCCCGATTACCCAAAAATCGCGTGATCAGCCAACATGAGGAGCGCGCATTATCGCGACGATCCTATTGGAACTTATTTACTGATAGCTTTGAGGAACTGCAACATACCGTGCGCGATTTAATTCGCAGCAAACTCATCAAATGGTTTTTGACTTCTTTCTTTTTTTACAGCGTTGGGATGCAGACCATCTTTTTGATCGCCACATTTATTGGTAAGGAAATTAAATTACCTGAATCCAGTATGATCATCACCATCATGTTGCTACAGTTAGTCGCCATCGTTGGCGCTCTGGCTTTCGCATGGCTAAGCCGTCGCGTCGGAAATACATGGGTGCTGATCGGTGCTGTGGTCACTTGGATTGCAATCTGTCTGCTCATCCTCGGCCTTTCCGTTGATGACCCCAGCAGTCAAACTCGCTTTTTCGGCATTGCTGGCTTGGTGGGTCTGGTCATGGGTGGTTTACAGTCGATGTCGCGCTCAACCTACAGCAAATTGCTACCGACTTCGCACGACTCGGCTACTTTTTTCAGCTTTTACGATATTTTGGAAAAGCTCGCCATCATTGTCGGCACCGGCATCCATGGCTATCTCATCAACAAAACCGGGAATACCCACGCCTCTGCAGTTGCATTGGCCGCATTTTTCGTGGTTGGCTTGATTTGCCTGAGCCGTTTGAAAGTGCATGAGCGTCGCCTAAAAAGCAAAATCAGCACATAAATGACTTCTGCTCCATGTAAAAACGCAACTAAGAAAAATTTCAAAAAAACCTTTATAATGACGGACTTAGCTAAATTCAAACGAGTCCGACATGCACAACGCCGCCCCTCCTATTCATAAATATCGCCCGTACTGGGCGAAGCGGTTTGGCATCGCCCCATTTCTGCCCACCACGCGCGCGGAAATGGATGCACTCGGCTGGGACTCGTGCGACATCATACTCGTGACCGGCGACGCCTACATTGACCACCCGAGCTTCGGCATGGCGTTGATTGGCCGTCTGCTCGAAGCGCAAGGCTTTCGCGTCGGCATCATCAGCCAGCCGGACTGGCACAGCAAACACGATTTTCAAAAACTCGGCGCACCGAATCTGTTTTTCGGCGTGACCGCTGGCAATATGGACTCGATGGTCAACCGCTACACCTCCGATCGCAAACCGCGCTCGGACGATGCCTACACACCGAACGCCGAGCCGAACAAACGCCCCGACCGCGCCGTGAGCGTGTATGCGCAGC
>CAYZVI010000107.1:0-5414 GCA_964481695.1 uncultured Hydromonas sp.
TGAGTGGTGTAGTGATGCTCCGAAATGTAGTCATCGTGCTGGTGCTGATGCTCACAGGGTGTATTGAGCTGATGCGCGATTGCCGTGGTGACAGATAAATCGCTGTGATGCGTGCGGTGTGTAAAGGCCGAACCGTTGTCAAAAACTTCATGACTCTGAAATTGAAGTTGCCCCGAGAGGGAGGCGCCGACTCGAGGATCATCGATGGATGAGTGGTGCTGAGATTGGGTATTTTGATTGCTAATACTGGACGTGATGGTCACTCTGCTGGAAAAATTCAATGGTGTGATGCTGTAGCGTAGAGCGACTAAATTCGAATGCTGGAAGCTGACCAGTCGCTCTGATTGAATGCGAACATGTCGACCTCTTGGGCTGGTCCAGTCAAAATGGCGAGTGAGTACTCCAGTTTTGAAGTCCAGTTGGCGTTGGTAGTGCTCGATTTTTCCTTGCTTTGGATCAAAAACTTCATCATCTATGCTAAATGAGATCGGTGTTGCATTCGGTACACGTACCATGAATTGATTGGTTTTGGCAAAACCATAGGCGGATTCGGGGTATACGATGGCTTCCGCTTCGTAAAAACCATTGATAAACACGTCATTTTGAAATGTATCTGGCCAGATACTGCCTTCTTCGTGGGCTCCGCGCACACCTATACGGCCATTGCCTAATGTGAATAAGGTTTCATGGAGCGGCGCATATTCGTAAGTGTCTTCTGTGATGCCCCATGGTTCAGTGTGCAGCGTGGTTTTAGTTGTATGCTTCATGATCACATCCTTTATAGGGATTTTAAGCGGCGCTCAAGGTGTCTCGATTAGTTTTTTTAAGTGCTATTTAAATTACTAGCTTGATAAAAAAACCGACAGTTCCGATCAAAGATTAAATCAATATCTGACCGTGGCTGCCGGAAAAGTTAAGAGAATAAAGACAAACAAAAAATCTCAAAGCTTTGATGCCGAGCACTTGAATTGTGTGCGGTGTTGGCGGATTTATGGCACATTCGCCAAACATCCAAGTACGCAGGCATTCAAAGCGTTTGAAGTACATTCAATTAGAATGTGTGTTTAATACCAACGTCCCAGTCAGTATAGCTGGTGTCTTTAAGACTATCTTTAACACGTGCTACACCTGCAAATGCACTGGTGCGTTTGCTTAAAGAGTGAACATAGCCCAAACCGTATTTATTGGTTTTTTCTTTATTGGCGCCATCTGTTTTAGTGTTGTAGCGACCATAGTTAACGAACAACAAGTCATTAGGTGTCAAATTGGCACCAACGTGAGCTTGGATGATACGGCGATGGTCAAAAGAGCTGTTGCTAGAGCCGTAACCCTTAGCATCTGCATAAGAAGCACCTAAGAATACTGGGTTAAATTTATAGCCTGCAACTGCCAGCCATTCATTTTTCACGCCTGAGCCAGTGACGCTAATAGAGCTGTCTTTAGCAGGGGTCTTATCATTATCTGCTTGCCAGCCAGCGCCAAAATACCAGTTTGCAGCATCATAACGAGCAGAAATACCGTAAGATGATTTAGTATCTTTACCGCCCTCTGTTACGTTAGCGGTGTTAGGCGAATAGGCTCCACCCTTAGTTGTCACAGCAGCGGCTACAGCCAAACCATTGGCGTTGTAGTCGTAGAATGCGCCATTGCGCCAGCCACCCATAGATGTTTTAACGCCAAAATCATTGGCCAAGTGACCGATGTTGTTGCCGATGCGGTCGATTGGAGATGCAGATTTACCAAAGTACACTTTGTGCGCGCCATTGGCAAAGCTCAAACCAACGACTGCTTTTTCATCAAAAAAGCCTGTGCCAGCAGCAGTACCCGTGTTGGCACCGGTATCCAAGTCATAGCGAGATTCCAATTGGAAGAAAGCGGCGGTGCCGTTACCCAAATCTTCTTGACCTTTAACGCCCAAGCGAGATTCGCCGGATGCTGCTTGACGCACGCTGTAATCGTCACCAGTCTGATCGCGGTAAGCGATTTCTGCTGTACCGTACAAAGTTACACTGGTTGCGGCTGCGGCAATACCGCTGAATGCACTCAAAACCGCCAGAGACAATAATTTATATTTCATGATGCTCCTCTTTTATTTTTAAACTCTCACTGTTTAGAAACCGGTATCAAATAGAAAATATTAAAATGATATCGATTTCAAAACCCCTCACAGGCCAAAAAAACTTGACTTGTGTGACGGATTATGAACCTGTTTTTACAATGTGTCTACATTTTAATGTTGACTTTTGGACATCTGAAGTATAGAGTTGTTGCAACTTGTGTACGATTTTTGTAAAAAAACAAATTTTTTTGAGATTTTTTTGAAAACGATTACTCAAGGGAAATAAGCAGTAGCTGTATTTGATCCAAGGATTTTGCGTAACTTTAGATTGTAGATGCGCGTAGTTGATGGTTTTTATACGAGTTTCGAGCCAATGATTGCGTAAAATCCTTTTCAAGGAGATTGATAATGACTTTTGAAATGAAAAAATTGGCTTTGGCAGTTGGTGCAACTTTTGTTTTGGCAGCTTGTGGTGGTGGAAAAGAAGCTCCTAAAGCAGCGGCAGCACCTGCGGAAGGCAAAAGCGGTCCGGTTGAATTGACTATTTCTTGTGGTTCTGTTGGTCAAGACTTTGAGATGTGCAAAAAATTGACTGATGCATGGTCACAAAAAACAGGTAATAAAGTAAAACTCTTTACCGCTCCAAACTCCAGTACTGATATTTTGGCTCTGTTCCGCCAGCAATTCGGTGCGGGTTCGTCTGATCTGGACGTAGTGATGGTCGACGTGGTTTGGCCGGGTGTATTGAAGAACCATTTGCTGGACTTGAAACCATACACCAACGGAGTTGAAGGCAAGCATTTCCCTGCAATCGTAGCGAATAACACCATTGATGGTAAATTGTTGGCAATGCCTTGGTTTACTGATGCAGGTCTGCTGTACTATCGTAAAGACTTGCTTGAAAAATATAAAATAGCAGCGCCTAAGACTTGGGATGAAATGACTGTCGCCGCACAAAAAGTTCAGGATGGCGAACGTGCAGCAGGCAATAAAGACATGCAGGGTTTCGTTTTCCAAGGTAAAGCATATGAAGGCTTGACCTGTGATGCATTGGAATGGGCGGCCAGCTTTGGTGGGGGTTCATTTGTAGAGCCAGATGGCAAAATCAGCGCCAATAATCCGAAAACGGCTGCAGCATTTGATGCGGCGGCCAAATGGGTGGGTGTGATTTCTCCTAAGAGCGTATTGAACGGCGCTGAAGAAGAAGCACGTGGTATTTTCCAAAATGGTAATGCTGTGTTTATGCGTAACTGGCCGTATGCTTGGGCATTGATGCAAAAAGATGACAGCAAAGTTAAAGGCAAAGTCGCTGTTTCTGCTTTGCCTGCGGGTGTAGACGGCAAATCTGCTGCAACTTTGGGTGGTTGGCAACTGGCAATACCTAAGTACTCGAAACATCCGAAAGAAGCGGCTGATTTGGTGATGTACTTGACCAGCCCTGAAATCCAAAAACAACGCGCGATTGAAGGTTCTTATAACCCAACCATCCCTGAGTTGTATAAAGACGCTGATGTATTGAAAGCTGCTCCATTCTTTGGTGACTTGTTTGATGTATTCACCAATGCAGTGGCTCGTCCTTCAACGGTAACTGGTGAAAAATACAATGAAGTTTCTGCTGCAATTTGGAACTCAGCTTCTTCTGTATTGAATGGTAAAGCTTCTGGTGCTGATGCCGTTAAAAAATTGGAAGAAGATTTAACCAAAATCCGTCGCGGCGACAAATGGTAATTTAAGTGTAAATGCCAAACCTTCCAAAAGGGTTTGGCATTTTTTTCCTAATGCATCGGTTTGTGATCATGTTGCATCGGATTCATATAAAAAAATTAATCTGACTCATACGACATATGATGCGCCCCATTTGGGAGACACTACATGGCAAATGCTAAACAAACAGATTTAAATAAACAACGTGTGCGTAGTGCTTGGATATTTTTAGCTCCTATGCTCGTTGTGTTGCTGATGGTTGCCGTTTGGCCATTGGCTCGGACGATTTGGCTTAGCTTGACGGATGCTAAGATCGATATGATGTCTGGCCCTGATGTGAAGTTTGTGGGTTTAGACAATTACGTCGGTGAATACGGCTTATTTTTCACCGGTTCAGAAATCATTAGCCCTGCTTGGTGGGGCGCTATTAAAAACACTTTCTTTTTCTCAATTGTTTCTGTGACTTTGGAAACTATTTTTGGTTTGGCAGTGGCTTTGGTGCTTAATGCCGAGTTCAAAGGTCGTGGTTTGGTACGTACAGCGGTATTGGTTCCGTGGGCGATTCCGACCATTGTGTCCGCCAAAATGTGGGACTGGATGTTGCAACAGCAATTTGGGATCATCAATCTATTCCTCGTGTGGTTGGGTTTTGATCGTATCGCGTTCACCACTGATTATCCGATGCTTTCCGTCCTGATCGCTGACGTTTGGAAAACCACACCGTTTATGGCCTTGCTGATTTTGGCGGCGTTACAAATGCTACCTAAGGATTGTTATGAAGCAGCTAAGGTAGATGGCATACATCCTGTCAAAGTGTTTTTCAAGGTAACACTGCCTTTGATTAAGCCGGCTTTGCTCGTCGCTGTGATTTTCCGTTTGCTCGATGCACTGCGCGTGTTCGATGTGATCTATATCATGACGGGCACTAATGAGCAAACCATCAGTATGTCTGGCTTTGTACGTGAAAAGCTAATTGCTAATGGTTATGCAGGTGAGGGCTCTGCGGCTTCGACGGTACTGTTTCTAATCATTGCGGCTTGTACCTTGATTTATATGAAACTCACACGAACCAATGCGAATAATTAATGCGCGATTCAGCTAAAAATATTGCAGCAGTTTGGTTGGTATGAAGTGAAATAAACATTTTTTAAGGAGGCTGTGATGCCTAAGTCGATTTTCTGGCGCGTATTGTTTTGGCTTTTGGTGGCAGCGATTGTGGTGTTTTCGTTATTCCCATTTGGCTACGCGATTTTGTCTTCTCTTTTAACCGGTAATGCTCTGTACGATGTAACCGAAGTGGTTCATACGGGTCTGAGCTTTGCCAACTATAAGGCTATTTTTGCCAATAGTGATCAGCCGTTTTGGTTGAATATTATTAATTCTTTGATGGTGTCCATCTCTGTTGTGGCGGTATCGTTGTTTTTAGGTGTGACGGCTGCGTATGCCTTAGGTCGTGTGCAATTTAAAGGGCGTGGCATATTGCTCATCGCGATTTTGGCCGTGTCCATGTTCCCTCAGGTGGCCGTGCTGGCCGGTATGTTTGAAATGATGCGCACCTTCGGTTTGTACAATAAGAGTATGGGTTTGGTCTTGCCATACCTGATTTTCACCTTACCGTTTACCGTTTGGGTGTTGACTACCTTCATTCGTG
>CAYZVI010000108.1:0-5386 GCA_964481695.1 uncultured Hydromonas sp.
CGCAGTATCCGAACGATTGGCAACAGATTTTGACGGTGAACAACACCCATCCGCCCATGACGTTGCGCGTCAACGAGCAACGCTACAGCCGCGACCAATACCGTGAATTACTGACGCAAAGCGGTCACAGCTCGCAGTTGTCCGAGCTGTCGCCGCAGGCTTTGCTATTGGATACGCCGTGCTCAGTCAATCAATTACCCGAATTCGCCAACGGCACGGTGTCGGTGCAGGACGCAGGCGCGCAATTGAGTGCACAACTGATGGACGTGCAATCTGGTCAACGGGTACTCGATGCCTGCGCCGCCCCGGGCGGTAAAACCGCGCATCTGTTGGAGTTGCACAACGATATCAGCATGACTGCGATTGAAAAAGACGAAGTGCGCGCGCAGCGTATCCACGACAATCTGGCGCGCTTGAATTTATCCGCACAGGTACTGATTACCGATGCCAACCGCGTACATGAGTGGTGGGATGGCGTGCCGTTTGAACGCATCTTGCTCGACGCCCCGTGTTCGGCCAGCGGCATCGTGCGCCGCCATCCGGATATTCGCTGGCTGCGCCAAGCAGACGATTTAGCGGGTTTGGCGCAACAACAAGCCGCACTTTTACGTACAATGTGGAAAGTATTGGCTGTGGGTGGGCGTTTGGTGTACTGTACTTGCTCCATTTTTACAACAGAATGTAATGGCATGATTGAAGCGTTTATGCAACACACGCCGAATGCACGTCGCGTTTATCCACCGGCATTACAGCGATTGCAGCAGACGGATGTGCTGGGACAGCTATTACCGAGCGTGCAGCCGACGCGCAATCACGATGGTTTTTTCTACGCTGTACTGGAAAAAACCGACATATATGTATAAAGTATGTAAAAACACGGGCTGAAGCGAATAACGGTTCAGAGAAATCAATCAGTAAATCATTGGACACGTGACATGACACACTTTTGGATGAAGGCACTGAAACACCAGATGACACGCGAGCGCGTGTACGGCTTGGTTTGTGCCTTCATTCTGTGTATCGGTTTATTAGGAATGACTAACAGCGCCCGCGCAGAGATCAATACCC
This sequence comes from uncultured Hydromonas sp., assembly GCA_964481695.1. Lineage (GTDB taxonomy): Bacteria > Pseudomonadota > Gammaproteobacteria > Burkholderiales > Burkholderiaceae > CTSOIL-112. The sequence continues at coordinate 1,069 of CAYZVI010000108.1, forward strand.
AATACGCCACCATGACACGCCATGCCGATGGCGTTTACGCACTCAACGCCGATTTTCGCTTGAGCATGCCACAACAATTGCAAGATGCAATCAACCACGGTACTCCTGTTTCATTCCAAGTTGAATTTAACATCAATCGCCCCCGCTGGTATTGGTCCAATGAGAATCTCATCTCTACCGGCCGCGAGCAGCGCATCTCGTTTAACAGCTTGACTCGCGAGTATCGCGTCGTATCCGGCTCCAACCAGTACCGCTACAACACGCTCAATGAGGCTTTACTCAACGTCTCTCGCGTGAGTCAATGGCGCGTGCTATGGCCAACGCAATACAGCAGCGGCGAGCCGCTCGAAGGCTCTGTCCGTATTTATCTGAACACCTCTAAACTGGCTCGTACCTATCAGTTAAACTCATTGACCAATCAAGGTTGGGGATTGAATTCCGGCTGGTATACATTCAACTTCACCCCTCGTTAATCATGCCTCTCGCATGATTATGTACTCTGAGCATCATGGCCAAACATTTTAAAGCACTGCTGATTCTGATTATTGTGCTGGGCGTGTCTCTGCTGATCGCCTTGGCTTTGGCGACCCGCAGCACCGACTCGTTCGCGTATAACTACACCACATTGATGTATCTGAACATCGCTGTGATTTTCACCATGTCAGCGTTGTTACTGGCTCTGGGTTATTGGTTGTTTCAACGCTGGCGTAAAAATATATTTGGCACACGACTACTCACCCGCTTTGCCTTTTCATTTGTATTGCTTGCGGTAATTCCCAGCGTGTTGCTGTTCTTTATTTCGACTCTGTTTGTATCACGCACCATCGACTCGTGGTTTGGCTTGAAGCTTGACAGTGCACTGAATGCCGGCATTGACTTTGGTCGAGATCGTTTGCTGCGTACACGTAATCTGACACAAGAGCAATTAGCGCAATGGGTCACACGCAACGGCACAACATTAAGCGCCAGCACAACACCCAATGAGGTAAACACCTGGTTACAAGACAACGGCTGGCAAACGGTAATCGGTTTAAACCAAAATGGCAACGTAAACTGGCGCATGGATCAGCAAGAGGCTGACGGGCAAAAAATCTCGCAACACATTCCCACATTCACCACCGATGTACTAAAAAATATCGAGAGCAACTGGGTACAGATTGAGGATGAAGCCGATTTACTCACGGATGATCAACAAACCGTACCACGCCAATACGTGCACGCATTACAAGCCGTCCCCATCGCGGCGAGCGCCGACAAAACCCATTGGATCTATGTACAAAAACTCATGCCGCTGGATTTTTCCACCCGCGTGCGTGACATCCAAAATGGTTTGCGCGACTATCAGGCCACCGAAGCCTCCCGTGTGAGCTTACGTTCGCTGTATCGCATCACGCTGGCGATTATTTTGCTGGTCACGCTACTGGCCGCATTGGCCGCAGCATTCCTGATTGCCAATCGTATGATTCAGCCTATTCTCTGGCTGGCACAAGCCACACGCCAAGTAGCGGCCGGTCACTACGCGCTCGTGCCTCAGCGGGTCAAGGGCTCGGATGAAATGCTGCAATTGGTCGACTCATTCGGTGATATGGCGCAAAAACTCAGCGTCACACAAACCACGCTTGCCCACAACCAACACGAATTAGAATCAGCCAAAGCCTACTCCGAAGCGGTGTTAGACAACCTTTCCTCGGGGGTTTTGGTATTCGATCAACAGCTGCGTTTGCAATCCTACAACCAAACGGCCAAACGCATGTTCAACGCGGATTTAGCTCAATATATGCACTTACATTTAAGCGATATTGAACCTTTATCCGAACTAAAACCCGTGATTGAACATCAAATTTACACGCCGGTTTCAGCCCAAAACATTGACTCCTGGCGTATCCAACAATCATTCACCAACCCCGCCTCACCGCATCATGACGACATGACCTTGTCGATCCAAGGCTCACGTTTCTTGGCGCAGGACGATACCCACAGCTGGGTACTGGTGTGCGATGACGTGACGCCGATCATCTCCGCACAGCGCACCTTGGCATGGGGTGAAGTCGCACGACGCTTGGCACATGAGATCAAAAATCCGCTCACACCGATCCAGCTCTCAGCCGAGCGGCTGAACGTCAAACTGAGCAAAAAGCTCGATGACGACGGTCAGGCTTTTCTCGAAAAAAGCACGCGCACCATTGTTAATCAAGTATCTGCACTACAAAATATGGTGGATGAATTCCGTGATTACGCGCGCACGCCAGAAATCCAATTTGCCAATGTTGATCTAAACGCATTGATCGAAGAAATTCTCACACTATACGAAAGTGGACAAAATCAACATTATCAAATTCGCACACAACTCGAAGCCCACTTACCAAATATCTGGGCGGATGCGCAACAGTTGCGGCAAATTCTGCACAACTTAATCAAAAATGCGATTGAAGCCTATCCAACCGATACGGAAGGCGTGCCCATTGTTCGCATTGAAACCGAAACCACCAACTTACAAGCTGGAGGTCTGATGCCAAGTCAGGCGGTCAAGCTGACCATCAGTGATAACGGCACAGGATTCCCAGAGTCCGTATTGGCACGCATGTTCGAACCATACAATTCGACCAAAACCCACGGAACGGGGCTAGGTTTACCTATTGTGAAAAAAATTCTTGATGCGCATCATGCACAAATTCGAGTTAAAAATATTGCTCAAAAAGATCACGGCTCAAAGATTTTAGGTGCACAAATTGGTATACTGTTTGTAAATCTTGCACACGACGGAAGCGACACATCGACTAAACAGTTGCTATAATGCAACAAATTAAGTAGCAGATGCACCACAACAAACGACTTTCAGCATAAATACGGTACAGCAATGGCAAACATTTTAGTAGTTGACGACGAGATGGGCATACGGGAGCTGCTCTCAGAAATTCTCTACGACGAAGGCCACGTCGTAACGCTCGCGGAAAATGCCGAACAGGCAAGGCAAGTGCGCCAACGCATGCGGCCTGATTTGGTTTTGTTAGACATATGGATGCCAGACACCGACGGGGTGACACTACTCAAAGAATGGGCGCTCAATGGCCAACTGACCATGCCTGTTGTGATGATGAGTGGCCACGCCAGCATCGATACCGCCGTAGAAGCCACCCGCATCGGCGCATTGGATTTTCTAGAAAAACCCATCACGCTGCAACGACTGTTGCATACCGTAGCACACGGTTTATCACGATCATGCGCACCGGATATCAAAGAAGTCGTCACCCAGATGTCGATTCCGGCAGCAAAGCCAAAAATTGAAACAGCTGCACCTGCTGTCGAAGTGGTAATGAGCAGTAGCGCAACCAATATCAGCATGAGCGGACACACTCCGACTGTTGACTCAGCTGCACAGAACAGTATTCAATCGGCCAACCTCTCTAATACCGAGCAACTGTTGGCGCAAATTGATTTAACACTGGATTTACGCGAAGCGCGTGATCGATTTGAGCGCATTTACTTCGAGTTCCACTTGGAGCGCGAAAATGCAAATATCACGCGTGTGGCCGAGCGTACAGGACTGGAGCGCACGCATCTGTATCGCAAGCTCAAACAATTGGGCATTCCGATTGTGAAAGCCAATAAACGTTAAACCAGTACATAAAAAACGGAAGCATTGCTTCCGTTTTTTATTTCTTCACTGTCTGCCTCACCTCATTCGGCGACCAATCCGGATGGTGCCACAGATAGCGAATATCCTTATTGCGCCAGATGGTTTTGAGCAAATCCGCCAGCTCCTCAAAAATCATCGCCAGCACATTATTCGTGCGTACCGGACGACTTTTCACACCATACTCTATCGTTCCCGCATCGCGCTCATTGACAAACGTGCCAAACAACCGATCCCAAATGATGAATACGCCCGCATAGTTGCAATCAATCTGTTTTTCACCACAGCCATGATGCACACGATGGTGCGATGGTGTATTGAAAATAAGCTCAAACCACTTGGGCAGGCGCTCAACCGCACGCGTTATGATTTTTAAACTTTTTTAAATCTTAAATAACGCATACGCCCAGCGCGTCCAAATCTCTCGCCAAATAAACTGCACCTGACTCCAGCGCGAACGATATACCGAATATGGGGTTGGCGCAGGTATAACGTCCAATCCCAAATCCCGAGCCATCGCCTGCGCGCGTGCCAAATGCCAGCGATCACTGACCAAGGCCACCTCACTCACGTCATGCGCTCGCACAATAGCACAGGCTTCACGCAGATTTTGCAAAGTAGTGGTAGATACTGACTCCGTCCAAATTCGCTCATTCGGCACACCGCGCCTTTGTGCATACGCGC
>CAYZVI010000109.1:0-5355 GCA_964481695.1 uncultured Hydromonas sp.
TCCTTTTCGTGCTCACCATAGCGCAGCAGTACGCCCCAGCCACCTACACCCGGATTGCCTTTACATGCACCATCGGTATAAATTTCAACAATTTTTTTGCTCGGCATTTAATGTCATTCGTTATTGTGGGTGGATAAAGCTTGCGTAGGTGTTTCTACACGACCATCCACACGCACCGCAGGCTGCGCCACCCATTTTTTATTCGATTTTTTCTCGTCAATCAGACCCACCAATGTCGGTGAGTACACCCGTTTGACCACCAACAGCGCATACACCGCTCCGGCAAACCCCCACCAGCGATCACCGGCTTTTTCCAGCCATGCGTTCCGATCGAGCCATTTTTGCTGGGTCACATACGGTGTATAGCAGCCATATTTACCTTGCATCACATCGCAATTGAGCAGTTCCAACCAATCTTTTAAGCGGCTTAAATGCAAAGGAGCATGCGGCAAATTACGATAGATACCGAAACTGGATTCGGATTTTATTTTAGCTTGCACCCCCCATAAACTGAATGGGTTAAAGCCCAGAATAATCATCCGACCCTCTGCCCTTAGAACACGATATGCTTCACGCAAGACGCCGTGTGGGTCGGGATGCTCATCCAACGTATGCGGCAAAACCACCACATCCAAGCTATCGCTGGAAAAAGGTAATACTGAAAAATCTGCGACATCCAATCGTCGAACACCCATTTGATCGGGCTGAGTGGGCTGCACATGCTCGTAACCGCGTTCAATCGCATAGCGTTCCGAACAACGGTTCGCAGCAAGCGCCTCAATCCGGCCATAATGCCCCAATTGAATGGCATAATAGCCAAAAACATCGCCCAACCAATCATGTAGCAAGTGGTTTTCCCACTCAGTAATTGACCGTCCAGACACACTGCTCCAATCGGCTTCAATTACTGTGCTTGATTTATGTGATGGATGATTAAGTAAAGTCTGATTAGTTGTGCTCATAACTGAATTTGGAAATACTCTATGAATTATCAAACGACTGTTCAACCAGAAAATACCTCTTGTTACACATTGATCGCACTACCAGCTCGCACAGACAATTATATCTGGCTCATTCGCAATCAAACCCATGTCTGGGTCATTGACCCCTCGCTCGCGCAACCCGTGCGTGATTATATCGCGCAACACGATTTGATATTAGCCGATATCCTGATTACGCACCATCACTATGACCATATAGAAGGCATTAGCGAGCTTGCACCTTTGGTACAAGGCCATATTTTTGGCGACTCTGAGCGTATTGCTGGCTTTACCGAGCGCATCCATGCCCCAACGACAATCACATTATCTTTTTCCAACATCACAGCACAAGTGCTGGCCACACCCGGACACACCTACGATCACATCAGCTACTACTGTCCACATTTGCTCCAAAGCCCTGTGTTATTCTGTGGCGATGCTTTATTCAGCGGTGGATGCGGGCGAATTTTTGACGGCACCATGGCGCAAGCGTTTGAAACCATTGCACAGTTTTTGCAACTACCCGATGAAACGCAAGTCGCGTGTGCGCATGAGTACACTTTGAGCAATTTAGGGTTTGCACTGCGCATTCAAAGCACGCACGAGGCCACTCAAGCCTACCTAAATCGGGTAAAATACGCGCGCGAAAACGGCTTGCCCAGTCTGCCGAGCCAAATAGCTTTGGAAAAAAGTATCAATCCATTTTGCCGCGCAGTGCGTATGGGTAAACTAACCGAACCGTTGGATATGGATTGGATTAGCGGATTGAATCATTTGGCGCAGAGCGAGGGGCTAAACCCTGTATTGACCTCAGAGCACACGACGCGCCCTGAATTGGCATTGACACTGTTTAGCCTGTGTCGAGAGTTGAAAAATCGAATTTAACGACGCTCAAGCAAAACCAGTTGAGCGCCACCCCTCGCCAAGCGAACTTGGTCGAGTATAAGGAATTTTATGTTGCGTAAAACCCCTTGGAACAAACAGAACCCATCGAAAACCGCACGCAAATCAACGTCATTCCGCCTACGTTTAGGTGCGCAGGCAACGATTATTGCACTGTCCGCTCTGTTCATCAGTGCCTGCTCCACACCTCAAGGAAGCAGCACTGGCCACCACAAAATCCAATCGGCTCACTCGAATGATATTTGGCAACGCATCCGCGACAACTTTGCCATGCCCGAATTGGAAAACCAAGAAGTTTACGCCCGTGAAAACTATTACACCACCCGAGCCGACTATGTCAGCCGTATGGCAACGCGCTCTGGAGACTTTCTCTACCTAATCATGGATGAGGTAGAACGCCGCCACATGCCATCCGAGTTGGCTCTGCTGCCATTTGTCGAGAGCGCATTTGTCACCTCGGCCAAATCTTCTGCTGCCGCTTCTGGCCTGTGGCAATTCATGCCAGCCACAGGTCGTGATTTCGCGTTACAGCAAAACCGTTTCGCTGATCAACGCAACGACGTCATGGCCTCTACCAGTGCGGCATTGGACTATTTGCAACGACTGTACAACACCTTTGGCGATTGGCATCTGGCCTTAGCTGCCTATAACTGGGGACAAGGCAACGTCAATAAAGCCATCAACCGCTCCTATGCCAATGGTGGCTCTGGTAAATACACCGACATCAACATGCCGTTGGAAACGCGCCAATACGTTCCCAAACTACAAGCCATTAAAAACATTGTGCGCAATCCATCCGTGTATGGACTATCGCTTCCCAATATTCCAAACCAACTGCGCCACGAAGCCATCCTCGTCACCCGTGACATTGATGTATCCAAAGCAGCAGAATTGGCCAATCTCTCAGAAGATGAGTTCAAACGTCTAAACCCAGCGTATAAGCGTCCGATCATTGTTGGCGCGCTCAATAGCAAAATTCTCGTTCCCGCTGATCGTGCCGATGATTTTCGTAGTGCATTTAATGACAAAAGCCGCCAACTGGCCAGCTTAACAACCTATACCACCTTCAGTTCCGAAGCGCTGAGCGATATTGCCAGCAAATACAACACCGATGAAAATCGCCTGCGTGAACTCAATAACATTCCGTATAGCCACAACTACGTACGTGCCGATTCTACTTTGATCGTGCCACGCACCCGTAAAAATGATGAAATTTCATATTTAGCCCTGAACTCCAGCGTTCGCTCCATGAGTGGTGATATCGGTATCACCGACTACAACACCTACACACCATCCATCTTGGTCAGCTCTGGCACAAACACCAGCGTGCTGCCTACCACCATCAGCAATGGCAGCATTACAGCACCGGGTAGAGCAACCACTGGACTCGTAGCCGACGCCAGCGACGCGGATCAGCTCAGCGCCCTCATCAGTAATGCCCCAAGCAAACCCGCCTACGCACCAATCGTTAACCCGGTAGTTACCACACCAGCCATCAATGATGTTACCACGACGCGACCAAGCTATATTACTGAGAATCCAACGCCTGATACCCTGATCAAGCCATTGGTCACTCCTCAAATGCCACCAATTCAATCAACAGCCGCAGAAAGTCCGCCTGATCCGATTGCCCAGCTCACCGCAAATACCACCAGCACAATCGACCCAACCAACAAAATTGTCAACAACGATGTCTCGTCTGTGGTATCTGTAGCGAACAACGTCACGACAGACATTTCTAATGTATCCGAGACAAAAACCGTTTCAGCCAATGAAATTACAGCAGCCAAAAGCGCTGCGTCTGTGACACCAGATAGCACAAACCTCACACCCATTATAGACAAAACCACATTAACGACAGCAGTGGCCGAGCCCACCGTGACAGCGCCAAAAACCACAAACAAAAACGTGGTTAAAACGACTTATCGCGTACCAGAAACCAAAGTAAACAATACGCCTGTAAAAAAACCAGCACCAACAAACAAGCTCAATGATGAAGCCAAGCCAGCAGCCAAATTCAGCTCGGCAACATCGGTTAAGTCAGCGGCAAGTATCGTCAAACCTATACTCAAAGCACCGGAAATCAAAGCAACTGTAACCACAAACAAAGCAGCTGCAAAAACCAATGCCAACAAGATCACCACAACGGCTAAAACAACACCACAGCCAAACAAGCCTGAGCCTAAAAAGCCGGATAGTAAAGCCGCATTAAATACCACCCGCAACCCTCAACAAAACACCCAAAAAGCGGTGACAACGGGTAAAATGGCGAACAAAGAACAAGCGGCCAAACCATCGGCCAATATAGCCAAACCCCCGGTCACAACCAAACCGACTGCAAAACCTGTAGCCAAAGCCACACCTAAAGTTGTGGAAAAAACTACGGAAAAACCGACCAACAAAACAGTCGTGAAACCACCGGCTAAACCCGCTGAAAACGCATCAAAAAAAGTAACAACACCTAAGAAAAAAATAAACCACCAAAAATCCATCCGAGCCAAGGCGTCGGATTGAACTATCGAGGAGAACATCATGGGATTTTTACAAGGAAAACGTATTTTAATCACCGGCGTATTGTCGAACCGTTCAATTGCCTACGGTATTGCGCAAGCATGTCATCGTGAAGGCGCAGAGCTGGCATTCACCTACGTGGGGGAGCGTTTCAAAGATCGTATTACTGAGTTTGCCAATGAGTTCGGCTCCAACTTGGTCTTTGAATGTGATGTTGGCGATGATGCACAAATTGACGCGGTATTTACTCAACTGCGTGCGCATTGGCCAAAATTGGATGGGTTGGTTCATGCCATCGGTTTTGCACCGCGCGAAGCAATTGCCGGCGATTTCCTCGAAGGCCTGTCCCGCGAAGCGTTCAAAACGGCGCATGATATTTCTGCTTACAGTTTCCCAGCCTTGGCCAAGGCCGCTTTGCCAATGCTGTCTGATCGCTCTTCATTGTTGACTCTGACCTACCTGGGCGCGGTCAAAGTGGTACCGAATTACAATACCATGGGTTTGGCCAAAGCATCTTTGGAAGCGTCGGTGCGTTATTTGGCCAGCAGCTTGGGTTCAAAAGGCATTCGTGTGAATGGTATTTCTGCGGGGCCAATCCGCACACTGGCAGCCAAAGGCATCAAAGGTTTTGATAAAATTTTGAGCGAAGTAGAAGCGACTGCTCCGATTCGTCGCAATGTCACCATTGAAGACGTAGGTAATGTCGCGGCATTCTTGTTGTCTGACTTGGCCGCGGGCGTATCGGCTGAAATCACCTATGTCGACGGTGGTTTTAGCCAAGTGATTGGCGGTATGGCGGAATAAAATTCATTTCAGTCTCTGTTCTGATCAAAAAAGCGAGCCAATGGCTCGCTTTTTCAATGAATGATTCAGCGCAACAAAATTACCAACGACGACCCATACCTGAACCCATACCTGAACCCATACCTGAACCCATACCTGAACCCATACCTGAACCCAT
>CAYZVI010000110.1:0-4016 GCA_964481695.1 uncultured Hydromonas sp.
GGTTGTATCATGATGCGTAAATGTCATCTGAACACCTGTCCAGTGGGCGTGGCGACGCAAGACCCCGTGTTGCGCCAACGCTTTACTGGTCAGCCTGAGCATGTGGTCAACTACTTCTTCTTCGTGGCCGAAGAGGTGCGCGAATTGATGGCGCAGTTGGGCGTGCGGTCGTTCGAAGAATTGGTGGGTCGCAGCGACTTGATCGACATGCGCGCGGGCATCACCCATTGGAAAGCCAAAGGTTTGGACTTCTCGCGCATTTTGCACCAAGTACAAAATATCGGCGATGACACCAGCTATCAAACTGCGGTTCAAGACCACGGTCTGGACAAGGCGTTGGATCAGGAATTGATCGCGAAATCCAAAGATGCGCTGGAGCAGGGCAAAGCCGTGTCATTTATGCAGCCGGTGCGTAACTTGAACCGTTCGATTGGTGCGATGCTCTCGGGCGAAGTGGCCAAACGCTATGGTCACGACGGTTTGCCAAGCGATACCATTCATATTCAAATGAGTGGCACGGCGGGTCAAAGTTTCGGCGCATTCTTGGCGCGTGGTGTGACCTTTGATTTGGTGGGCGAAGGCAATGACTACGTGGGTAAAGGCATGTCGGGTGGCCGCATCATCGTTCGCCCATCGAATGGTTTCCGTGGTAAGTCATCTGAAAACATCATCGTGGGCAATACCGTGATGTACGGTGCGATTGCCGGTGAATCGTATTTCTCGGGTGTTGCGGGTGAGCGTTTTGCGGTACGTAACTCAGGTGCAAGCGCGGTTGTAGAAGGTACAGGCGATCACGGTTGCGAATACATGACCGGCGGTACGGTTGTGGTATTGGGCGAAACAGGACGTAACTTCGCGGCTGGTATGAGCGGTGGTGTCGCGTATGTGTACGACCCGAATAATCAGTTTAAACAACGTTGTAATATTTCGATGGTGCAGTTGAGCCAAGTGATGGATGAAGAAGCGCAAAAAACTCAAGATCCAGTATTCCACACGGTGGGTGCGGGTGCTGAGCCAGCGAGCGATGAAGCGATTTTGCGTGGCTTGATTGAGGCGCATTTCAAATACACCGGTTCAGAAGTGGCACGCGATATTCTCGATAACTGGTCAAACAGCTTCACTCAGTTTGTCAAAGTGATGCCAATCGACTATCGCAAAGTATTGGAACAACGTGCACAAAACGCGGCATAACGCCGTTTTGGCTGAAAAAGACAGATTAAGGAAATAATCATGGGAAAAATTACTGGATTTTTAGAGCAAGAGCGCGTTAGCCAATCGTATGAAGCGCCTGAAAGTCGTGTGAAGCACTACAAAGAGTTCGTACAAGTGCTCAGTGACGAAAATGCGGGTAAGCAAGGCTCACGTTGTATGGATTGTGGCATTCCGTTTTGCCACAATGGTTGCCCAGTGAACAACATCATTCCGGATTTCAATGATTTGGTGTACAAACAGGATTGGGAAAATGCAATCAAAGTATTGTCATTGACCAACAACTTTCCTGAATTCACCGGTCGTGTGTGTCCAGCGCCGTGTGAAGCTGCGTGTACATTGAACATCAGTGGTGATGCGGTCGGCATTAAATCCATCGAACAAGCGATTGTTGAAAAAGCCTATGCCAATGATTGGGTACAGCCGCGCATTCCTGCGGTCAAAACTGGCAAAAAAGTCGCCGTGGTGGGCTCCGGCCCTGCGGGTATGGCGGCAGCGCAGCAATTGGCGCGCGCGGGTCACGACGTGACTTTGTTTGAGAAAAACTCGCGCATTGGCGGCTTGTTGCGTTATGGTATTCCTGACTTCAAACTGGAAAAAACCATTATCGATCGCCGCATGGCGCAGATGGCGGCGGAAGGTGTGACTTTCCGTACCAATGTCACCGTAGGTAGCAAAGATTATGTTCATGGCGTTGCCAATACCGCACAAGAGTTCATCACGCCAGAAGAATTGAAAGCACAATTTGATGCGGTCGTTCTCTCGATTGGCTCTGAAACCCCGCGTGACTTGCCGGTACCGGGTCGTGACTTGAAAGGCGTGCATTTCGCGCTGGAATGGTTGATTGCACAAAACCATGAAGTAGCAGGTGATGGTGCGAATCCAATCAATGCCAAAGGCAAACACGTTGTTGTGATTGGTGGTGGTGATACCGGTGCAGATTGCGTGGGCACAGCCAATCGTCACGGTGCAGCGAGTGTGACACAAATTGAAGTGATGCCAAAACCAGCAGAAGTTGAGGATAAAACCGCAACCAGCGTTTGGCCATACTGGCCGATTAAATTGCGTACTTCGACCAGCCACGACGAAGGCTGTGTTCGTGATTGGGCCATTGGTACAAAATCTTTTGAAGGTGCGAATGGTCAGGTTGAGAAGCTCAACGCTGTGCGTGTGGAATTCAAAGATGGCAAAATGTCTGAAGTAGCCGGCAGCGAATATGAAATCAAAGCGGATCTCGTGTTGTTGGCGATGGGTTTTGTCCATCCGATGCAATCGGTTTTGGACGCATTTGGCATTGACAAAGATGTGCGTAACAACGCGGCAGCTGCGACCGAAGGCAATAAAGCCTACGCGACCAATGTGGAAGGCGTATTTGTTGCAGGTGATGTGCGTCGTGGTCAGTCGCTGGTGGTTTGGGCGATTCGCGAAGGTCGTCAGGCCGCGCGAGAAGTGGATGTTTACTTGATGGGATCGAGCGATTTGGCTCGTTGATTCAAGGAATACAAAAAAATATGCAGCATTGACGCGACTTTTTACACAAAAAGACTTGTAAAGCCTTAATCAGTAAGGTTTCTGTAAAAAAACTCGCGTAATCTATAGAGTGTGGAGTACACAGTGCTCCAGACAGTTGCTTTGTGTGATTTGGGTCGCCCTCGGGCGGCCTCTTTTTTTGCCCTTTTTATCTCATACTATTCAACGGTTTTGCGCGCGAACGCTTGAAAAATCTCGACTCATGCATAAATAATCCAATACTCAACGAACATAGCTTAACAAACTGGGGTATACTCATTTTCACTGGAGGCGGTTTTGTTGAGCATATACCGCGGTGTAGCGTTTATTTGATATTTTGATAAGGAGTCGCGAGATGCGTTCACTATTGTCAGCAGTAATGGTTGTTGCCACTTTGTTATTGACCGGTTGTGGTTATAACACCATGCAGGCACAAGACGAAGGTGTAAAAGCCAAATGGTCTGAAGTGATTAACCAATACCAACGTCGTGCGGAATTGATTCCAAACATCGTTAAAACCGCTGAAGCAGAAGCGAATTTTGAGAAAAGCGTGCTGACTGATGTGACCAACGCACGTGCATCGGTAGCGGGAATGAAAGCGACGCCTGAGTTGGTAAATGATCCAGAAGCGTTCCAAAAATTCATCGCTGCACAAAATCAATTGCAAGGCGCGTTGTCTCGCTTATTGGTGGTGTCGGAAAACTATCCGAATTTGAAAGCCAACCAAGCATTCCAAGAAGTGCGTGCACAATTGGAAGGTACAGAAAACCGTATTGCCGTGGCGCGTAAAAACTATATTGATAGCGTGCAAACATACAATACCACCTTGCGCACATTCCCGAACAACCTGACTGCGATGGCGTTTGGTTACAAGCCTAAGGCTAACTACAGCGTAGCCAATGAAGCGGAAATCAGCGTTGCGCCTAAAGTTCAGTTTAACGTTGGTGGTTCAGCGCCAGCGCCTGCTGCACCGAAACAATAATCTTTAATGATCAGAAATGGTGACCTCAATCGGCTTAACCTAATGGTTGAGCTGATTGTTTGGGCATCAGGCTCTGATGAATATTGATTTCAATTGCTTTTTTCTTCATTCCTGCGATACGGCACTCAATGATGTTCAGCACCCCAATATTGCGTACTCTGAAGCATAGGTTCTTGACGCTACTGGCGCTCATCGCGCTCGTGGGTGTATTTTCTGATGCTTTTTTCAATGCTGCGCGGGCGCAGCAGGGTTTGCAGCCGGTGCCGCAGTTGACTAAATTGGTTGTTGATCAAGCCAATATACTCACCCCGACCGA
>CAYZVI010000110.1:4116-5339 GCA_964481695.1 uncultured Hydromonas sp.
GAATACATCACGCCGGCATTCAAGCAGGGGCAATATGCCACGGGTTTGGAAGCGGGCACCACGCAGCTGATGAAACTCATCGAGGGTGAGCAATTACCTGCCCCGAGCGCAACGGCGCACAATCAGCAGGAGGCAGAAGCCGGATTGATCGACGTCTTAATCCTCATCGGCGCTTTGGCAATCATTGGCTCTGGTATTGCTGGTGCAACCAGCCGTTGGTTGGTGGCGCCGCCTGCCGGAGGCATTGCTGCTTTGATCGCGTACAGCATGACCAGTATCTTGGGGTTGGGTTTGATGGCGGGGGTTGCGGTTTTTATCTTTATCCTGATTTTTGGCGGGCGCTCCTATCAGATGGCAACTCAGCGCTCATCCAATAATCATCGCAACAATGACATCTTCTGGGGTGGCGGTTTCGGTGGTATGGGCGGTGGATCCGGCGGTTGGGGCGGTGATGGTGGTTTTGGTGGTGGAGGCTGGGGCGGCTCAGGTGGTGGTGGCGATGCCGGTGGTGGCGGTGCGGGAGGTAGTTGGTAATGAAAGCATTTAAACCATTGGATCTGTCATTATGGGGTCAAATCAAGCGCGTGTTGAAGCATTGGTTTACCTTTTCATGGCAAGTAAAATCGATGCTGACTGAGGATGAGCGTGAAACCATTGCCCAGCGCATCGAAGAGTCAGAGAAACAACATACCGCAGAAATTGCCATTGCGATCGAATCACGCTTACCGTGGTCATATCTATCGCGTAGAGCACGCGCACGTGAGCGTGCTTGGGGTGTATTTGGCAAAATGCAGGTTTGGGACACCCCGCAGAATAATGGTTTGTTGATCTATCTGTTGTATGCGGATAAGCGTATTGAAATCGTTGCTGATCGCGCACTGGCTCAAGTGATTGATCAAAGCAAATGGGATGCTTGGGTGGGCATGTTGTATGAGCATGCACATGCAGGTACTTGGGGTGCAGGATTGTTGCAAGTGATTGATGAATTAGATCAAATCTTACGCCAGCATTTTCCGCAAACGGATGCATACAGCGATGAAAACCGCGCCAGCAATCGTCCGGCAATTTTATAGCAGTTCTTAAGCCATTTAATTTTCAAATAAAAGTGTTTGTTTTTATCCAGAATGCGCAGAAATACTTGCAAAGTTTTGGTAGAACACATATAATTTCACTTCTCGGAGCGTAGCGCAGTCTGGTAGCGCATCTGGTTTGGGACCAGAGGG
>CAYZVI010000111.1:0-5284 GCA_964481695.1 uncultured Hydromonas sp.
CATAAAGCTTTTTGCATCAGCTTCAGAAAAAAGACCAAAAGTGAGTTTTTCTATCATTTACAAAAAATCCGATTCATGATTTTGAAGAAATCGCCCAGATGATACGAGCAATATCAGTTTTAAGACGAAATACATAAGTACTCAACCGACGATACCATTTGAATTTGCGTGTTTTTGTTCCAACAATGGTTGATTCTGTGCCATCACCTGCTTGCACTGGGCTGGGTTCGACCACTCGCAATTTTGCATCATATAACCATGGAAGCTCCAGAGCATGATCAAATGGTAGACTCATTGGCAACATTTGTTTCACAAACTGGGCGGCCGCATGACGATTGTATACGACCGCCGCAGTATTACGATGCCGCCCCATAGGAACACCCAAAACATACTCTTTGTACAAACGATGAGAGTAAATCAGTTGAGGGTTATGGAATCCCGATAATTTAACGACATCCCATACCTCCTTCTCATTTTGCAACAACCGTTCCAACACCACCTCAAAGTCTGGCTGAAAACAAGCATCATCTTCACAGATCAATAAATGAGTTTTATCCGACTCAAGAAACTGCCGCATCGCCTGAATATGTGACAAATAACAACCAACCTCAGCCCTCGCTAATGATTTACCATGACGCTTTTCATACAGCTTTTCATCCACCTCTGCCGCACAAAGTTCTGGCAGCAAACCTCCGTCAACAGCCGACAATCTTTCCCATTTGAAGGAAAATTGACTCAATCGCTCCGTCATATTAGCCAAACGCTCTGGTGAACGATCTAAATTAACCAACAATACGAGCAAATTATCAAAAACTCCTGAATTCATTCGTGCTTTCCGTGGTGTGTTTCGTAAAGCTGTCTTCCCAACATGCCAGTCACTCGGCCCGACATACGACCAGCCAGACGTGCATTGAGCGTTAAGACTCGCAATGCCGTCATCAACACCCCCGAAAACAAAGTTTTAATTCGCACTTTTCGTGCCACAGACAACCCTTGATACTTATATGCAACCAAAACTTTAGACTGACCATGATGATAACCGCGCCAGAATTCCTGTTTGACCACATTATTTGTTTTGACTGAGCCACGCGAACTGTGCTCAATGCGTATATGAGGCGCCACAATCATGCTTTTTTTAGCAGCAAAATATTTATTGCATAAATCATCATCTTCATAATACAAAAAGAATGTCTCATCAAAGTAACCCAAATCGCGGGTGTTATTCATCAACAAAAACATAGCCGCACCGGTGGCGAATCCTACACAGCATTCACCATCCGCGCCCACTCCTTTAGATTTCCATCTATGCTTCACCCAACTATAATTAACAGTAGGCATACCTTTGTCGTTCAATAGCTGAGGAACAATCATTGCCGCATCTGAATATTGCTGTGCACATGAATGTAGTTGTTGAATATGCTCTGGACTAATGACGCAATCCGGATTTAACAATAAAGCATAAGGTGTTTTTACTTGTGCAAGCGCGGCATTATTAGCAGCGCCAAAACCCAAATTCCTTTTCTGAGCAATAACAATGGCATGGGGTAGATGTTGATTAATCTGCACCACCGTATCATCTGCACTGGCATTATCTACAAAAATAATTGAATCATGATGCTGTAAGCCCTCAGCAAGCCGTGCGATACAATGCGCACTGTTGTAAGTCACGACAATGACAGTAACGTCCGTATTGATACTCATGCTTCGTTGGCGACCTTATAAAAGACTGGGCGACCTACCCATTGTTAATGTCAGCACATCTATTAAACGATTTACCACACCACACTTACGCTTCACAAAATCCAACAAGAGGTTTGCATCAAAATCGCCAACCTCAGAATGATTTGCATGAAGCATTTGAATAGATTTTTCCAATGCCTCTTGCACACTTAATGATTGCAATAATAACTGTTTGTACAATGCTTCCTTACCAATTTGCTCAAAATTATAAATACTCTCACCCACAACAACTGGTTTGCCCAAAGCCATTGGTTCGAGGAAGTTTTGCCCGCCATAGGGCAGCCACGTCCCGCCCATTAACACCACATCAGCTATGGCGTAGTAAGAAAACATTTCACCCATGGTATCGCCCAGCACGATATCAGCATTTGCAAGTACATTAGCCTGCTTATCGAGTGGCAATTTCTGCCATTCACTCATGCGCACCACGGTTTTACCACTGCTCAGCAGCAATTGCATCACTTCATCAAAGCGTTGCGGATGTCGCGGGACAACCCACCATTGAACGCGTGCTTCGGCTTGTGAATCCGTCTGCTCATAGGATTGCAGCGCGTCCAACCATAAAGATTCCTCACCCTCACGACTTGAAGCCAGCATGAGGACGCGTTGATCGCGCAGCATCCGTTTGATTTGGTGCCCTCGCTCAACTTGATCCGCAGGAATCGTCATATCAAACTTCAAGTTTCCTGTCACAACCAGCTGTTCATCCTGCACGCCAACTGCACGGTAGCGTTGCGCATCGACTTCTGCCTGAGCACACACCCGCGTGAAACCCGCATACGCGTTGCCCATCAAGTTTGGCCATTTCTGGGTTTGGCGCAAAGTTTTATCCGACAAGCGGCCATTAATCAAGCTAATCGGTATATCTCTCTGCACACATTGCGCGATCATATTTGGCCAAACCTCAGTTTCCATAACCCAGACATCGGTGGGCGAAAATATTTTAAAAAAACGATTGAGCAGCGGATTCAAATCATACGGCACGTACACTTGCGTCATCCGACCATCCGATAAATAACGTGCAAATAATTCCTGCCCTGCTGAACGACCTGTCGGGGTATGGCAAGTTAGTACAATATGCACATCGTCATATTGGGCAAAAACAGCATCTACCAAAGGTTTCGTCGCCCTGGTTTCACCCAGCGACACGGCATGTAGCCAAATTCGCCGAGATTGCGACGCAACGCGCGATGTCCGATAGCACACAAAACGCTCTGCCCAATGCTGACGATATTCCGGCTGCTTACGCGCGCGCAGCAACAGGTAAATCGGCAACACCGGAATCAGCAAATACAGCAGAGCTGAATATACGCGCCGAGCCCACGGGTGAGGCTGATGCGGCTGATAAAGTGTCGCTGAAGAAGCAGTATTCGATGAGTCAAAATTCATGGTGCGATTGTACCATGCGAGTTCCATGCGTCCAAAGACATCGCAAATAGATCGGTCATTAAAAAAACCCCGCGCCACAAAGGCGAGGGGCAGAAAGGGGAGTCATCCTCCCCACAGCAGTAAACAAAACGAAACCGTATGGATGAATTGCGTGACAATCAGACCAACCAGCTTCGGCATGATTGAAGCATACGCCGTAAATCTGGATAGAATATGCAGGGTAAATGAGGGAAAAATGGAGCAACCATTCACCCTGCGTTTGCTGCAGATGCAAAAAACCACCCAATACAAGGTGGCTTTGTTTTGTTTGGCGAGATACTAATCAAGAAAGGGGATTTGATTCATTATCCGCTTTTGCTTGATTAGACTGCGCGACAATATCCGAACAATCAATGCCTGCTGTTTGTAAACGCTCGGTTAAAACCTTCTGATTACTTTCCGCTTGATCCAAACGTGCCAACACGTCCTTGAGTGCCTGAGCGACCGGATCCGCATCATTACTCGAAGCAACCCCATAAGCCGAAAACTCGGGGAACTTCTTCTCACTCTTAGCCCCAACAATATGCGCCGGATTACCGACGGCAGTCGCACCAGTAGGCACGGGTTTAATCACCACTGCATTTGAACCGATTTTCGCACCCGCACCGACCGTAAAGCCTCCCAACACTTTCGCGCCGCCACCAACGATGACACCATTTCCCAGCGTCGGATGACGTTTCACACCGCGCTCCAGGGATGTACCGCCCAGCGTGACGCCCTGATAAATCGTGCAATCATCACCCACTTCGGCTGTTTCGCCAATCACAATACCCATTCCGTGATCAATGAACACGCGGCGTCCCATTTTCGCACCCGGATGAATCTCAATGCCGGTCAACCAGCGCGAAATATGCGATAAAAACCGCGCCGGCCAGCGAAATTGATTAATCCAAAGACTGTGTGCCACACGATGAATAGCCAGCGCATGCAAACCCGGATAACACGTCAAGACCTCCCAACTTGAACGAGCGGCAGGATCCTTATGACGGATGGTTTGGATATCTTCTTTCAAATATGTGAACATGGCTTCAACCTTTGGGTTTACAACAAAAACTAACTCAATCACATCATAACTGAAATCTGAAACTTTGTCAGATGGCTATTGATCCGCGCTCGGTGAAACACGCTCCAGCACTGCTCGCGCAACGCCACGCAAAAAATTAACCTCATTATTCGACAACTGAGTACGTGCGAACATGGCGCGTAGCCGTGTCATGGTTTCAGAGGGAATCTGAGGGTTTAACAACTCAAGCGCCACCAACATTTGCTCCCAATGAGTGAGCATCCCTTCCACCTTGTCCAGATCAGCAAACTGCTGCTGCAATGGCAACTCGCTACTCATTTTGGGCGTGCTCAATACGAAAGAGGCTTGCTGCTCCGCCACAGCTCCGCCATGCAAAAAAGCCTGCCTTAAACTATAGGTCATAACCTGCACAGCCTGAGCAAGATTGAGCGAATTGTACGCAGGGTTCGCCTCAATCTGACACAAACGCTGACACATCATCACCTCATCATTCATCAGACCACTGCGCTCCGCACCAAACACAAAAGCGATTTTCGGTGCAGCTTGACCGTGCTCAAACGCCGTATCAAACGAAGCTACCACCTCGGATGCTGCCTCACCAGAAGTACGTATGGGTGGAGCCAAATCCCGTGGACGCGCAGAGAACGCGTATGCACAGTTCACGCCTTGCAATGCCGCAGCCAAATCAGGAACAATTCGCGCCTGCTCAAGCACATCGGTTGCACCACTGGCCAAACTAATCGCATCCGGTTGCGCGCACATATCGGGAAAACGTGGTGAAGTAATCACCAACTCCCGCAACCCCATATTCGCCATCGCGCGCGCTACTTGGCCAACGTTACCGGGATGAGAGGTGCGTACCAGCACAATCCGGATTTGAGCCAACGCATTCAAACGCTGCTGAATTTGCTTGGGAAAACCACCGTTATTCATCATCAATGACCACTTATAAGTAAAAAATTAAAACACCCTAAATTCTATCTCAAACCGCCACTTTGATAACAAATAGTCTATCCATCAAAATAATAAAACCGCCCATCAGGCGGTTTGTCGATCAACATTTAATGTTTATCATTTTAGGTCGCGTTGAAC
>CAYZVI010000112.1:0-5267 GCA_964481695.1 uncultured Hydromonas sp.
TTTTTCTCCAGCAGCTACGCCTCGACGAGTGATTACAGACATATTATGAGATTCTGAATCTTATAGGTTTTTTAAGCCCAATACGTCTTGCATGTCATACAAACCGGCTTGTTTGTGCTCGGCTAAGAATAACGCCGCACGTACCGCGCCGGTGGCGTAGGTCATACGGGATGAGGATTTGTGCGTGATTTCGATGCGCTCACCGGCACCGGCGAATAGTACGGTATGGTCGCCAATGATGTCGCCGCCACGAATGGTAGAAAATCCGATGGTTTGCTCGTCGCGCACACCGGTCACGCCTTCGCGTCCGTAGATGGCGCATTGTGTCAAATCGCGTTCCAGCTCTTGCGCCACGATTTCGCCCATTTTCAGGGCGGTACCGGATGGTGCATCGACTTTATTGCGATGGTGTGCTTCGATGATTTCGATGTCGTAACCTTGATTGAGGATTTTCGCAGCCAGCTCAAGGATTTTGAAGGTGGCATTGACGCCCACACCCATATTCGGTGCGAATACCACGCCGATGTGTTCGGCGGCTTGGGTAATCTGTGCTTTACCATCGGCATCAAAGCCGGTGGTGCCGATGACCAAATTGACTTTGTTTGCTGCACATTTTGGAAGGTAGTTTAGGGTTGCTTCAGGACGGGTGAAATCAATCACGCAGTCTGCGCCGATAATTGCTTGATCAAAATCAGCGGTGATGTTCACACCAGTATTTTGTCCGACAAATTCGCCTGCGTCGCGACCTAAGAACGCGCTTTGCGCTGAATCTACTGCGCCGTGTAGAGTGACATTCGGATTGGATAGTGCGGTTTCAATCAGCATCCGACCCATGCGGCCGGACGCGCCGGTGATGACTAATTTCATAGCTTATTCCGTTTAAAAATTTGGGTATTCGAGGTGTAGATTATCTACCTTTTGACTCGCTAAGCGCAATGTAAAAACGCGACGCTGCCGGTATTAGGCATACGCCGCGTTCGGCATGAGCGCTAATTACTTGCTGTTAAAATCGCTGTGTTCAACTTTGGTTACAATACCATTGGCAAACCAGATGGTGACGCGTTTTTGTTCGATGGGTTTGTTGCGTTGATCCAAGCGATACACATAATCCCAGCGATCACTATGAAACAAGCTATAAACCACTGGAGAGCCTGCGATATCGGCGACTTGCTGTTTGGTCATGCCCGCACGAATCATACCAGCGCGATCGGCCTCGATCACGTTGCCTTGTTGCACTGGCGCACGATAAGGGATGTTGATACAAGCGGTTACGCTCAGAGTTAACGCGCTCATGAGCGCAATACGTTTGAAATGATGGCGAAAATTGTGCATCGTGTCATCCTTTGGTTTTTGACGTTAGGGATACAAAATATGTGGTTGAAGGAAGCTCGGTTTCGTATCGTTTACAATGTCGAGATACCTGAATTTGGTGTAAGATTACCATAATTTTCCGTTGTGCTGAGCACCTACGGATACAAATTCAAGGTTTAATTTTAGAATGTGAATCCTTATGAGCCAATCGCATGAGTTAAAAAGCAGTGGTCTAAAAGTTACTTTGCCAAGGCTGAAAATTTTGGAGTTATTCCAAAATCGTGAACCGGGACAGCGCCATTTGAGCGCGGAAGACGTGTATCGCTTGCTACTGTCTGAGGATATGGACATTGGTTTAGCGACCATTTATCGCGTGTTGACGCAGTTTGAACAAGCCGGTATTTTGGTGCGTCGTAATTTCGAGTCGGGCAAGGCTTTATATGAGTTGAACGAAGGCGAACCGCACGATCATTTGCTGTGTTTGAACTGTGGCAAGGTGGTGGAGTTTAATGACAGCCAGATTACTCAGCGACAAGAGGAAATTGCGCAAGAGTATCAGTTTTTGATTCAAGAGCGTTCGATGACTCTATATGGGACGTGCGCCGACTGTCAGGCTCAAACCAAGCCGAAACGTTAATTGATCCACTCACACCATCATTTGGAGCAGTGTGAACTGCTCTTTTTATTTAATGAATTCAGAATTACTCAATACTCGCTTAGAATCTGCTCGACGCCTGTCGATAGCACCCATGCTGGACTGGACAGACCGACATTGCCGGTATTTTCATCGGTTGTTGTCGAAAAATGTGTTGCTTTACACAGAAATGGTCAATGTTAATGCGATCATTCACGGCGATGCACATAGACATTTGGACTTTGACGCAAGCGAACATCCCCTGGTGCTACAGTTGGGTGGTTCGGAGCCAGATTTGCTCGCACGCTGTACGAAAATCGCCCACGAGTGGGGCTACGACGAAGTAAATTTGAACTGCGGTTGTCCGTCCGAGCGCGTGCAAAGTGGTTCTTTCGGTGCATGTTTGATGCATGAACCGCAGTTGGTAGCTGATTGTCTCAAAGCCATGCGCGATGCGGCACCGGTTGAGGTGTCGGTCAAGCACCGCATCGGTTTGGATAAAACCGAGGATTATGCCTTTGTGCGTGACTTCATTGGCACGGTAGCGGAGCAAGCTGACGTTCGGGTGTTTGTCGTACATGCGCGCAATGCTTGGCTCAAAGGTTTGAGCCCGAAGGAAAACCGCGAAATTCCACCACTGCGCTATGACGTCGTGCATCAGCTCAAACAAGACTTTCCTGATTTGCACATCAGTCTGAATGGTGGTGTGCAGGATTACGACACCATCACTGAGCAACTCAACGCCGTGGATGGCGTGATGGTTGGGCGTTGGTTTTATCATGAACCGTATGTCTTGGCGCAGGTGGATCAGCGAATTTTTAATGAGGATACCGAGCCAGTGACGCGTGAGTCCGTGTTGGAAGAACTGGTTCGCTACGCTGAACGACGAATTAGTGAAGGCGTGCCTCTGCGCGCGATGACGCGCCACTGGATCAATATGTTTCACGGTGTGCACGGCGCGCGACGCTGGCGTCATCAGCTGTCCGATGCCAAATGGTTGAGTCAAAACGATGCGCGTTTGTTGTTGGACAACGTTCCGTGCGCATTGGAGCAGGAGACGCGCGATGAGTGATGCGCCTCGTACCAGCGTGAAAAACTATATGACCCCCGTGGGATACACACGGCTCAAGGCTGAATTACTGCATTTGCTCGATGTAGAGCGTCCTGAAGTGGTCAGCGTGGTGTCTTGGGCGGCCAAAAACGGCGATCGCTCGGAAAATGGTGATTATCTGTACGGTAAACGCCGTTTGCGTGAAATTGATCGGCGCACGCGTTTTCTCAGCAAAGCTTTGGAGAGTGCCGTAGTGGTGGATCCTGCGGCGCAAACCCACGTAGATCAAGTGTTTTTTGGTGCGACGGTGACTTATTGGCGCGAGGCGACGCAGACCGAGGAAACCGTGAGCATTGTCGGGCGCGATGAAATCGACACGCAAAAAGGCTATGTGAGCTGGATGAGTCCGATTGCCAAAGCGTTACTCAAAAAGCACGTAGGCGATGAAGTGCGTTTGCACACACCGAATGGGATTGATTTGATTGAAATCATTGATGTCGTCTATCAAACATTGGATTAAGCATCTTTGTCAACCATTTGTTGTTTGAAGGCTTTATTCAAAGGTTTTTGATTTAGGAGGGTGATAGGTTTTAATATGTATCATTACCGCAAATGAAATATTTTTCTTTATAAAAGTCACAAAACTATTTGATTTATAAGAAAAATATCGTAAAATCCTATCAACTGTTTCTATTGCGCAAAATGGGTCATGATTTAGATTAATAATTCTGGTGACCAATCTCTGGGAGGGGATTTCATTTTGAGTAATATTTGCTTAAAAAAGAGGTCTTATATGAAACAATTTACTAAACTTGGCTTGGTGTCTATTATATCCATGGCGTTTGCTTTGCCTGTTGCGGCCAAGAGCAGTCCGAAGGCTGCTCCTGTCGCGGCAAAGAGTAAAGCATCAGCACCGGTAGTGGCTGCTGCCAAAACTGCTGTTAAAACGGTAAAAGCTGAGCCAAAAGTAGCTGCAGTTAAAACAGCTAAGGTAGAGCCGCAGGCATCTAAGAAAACTGCTGAAGTTGCCAAGATGGCTAAAAACAGCAAAGCAGCAGAACCAAAAACTGTTATCAAGACCAGTATCAAAGAAACGGTAAAGACGGTTAAACCTGCTACCGCGGCGAAATCCAATGCATCCAAGCCTGCATTGCACATTGCTTCAGCCAAGCCGGTTCGCAATGTGGTCAAAGTCTCATATAAGCCAGCAACTAAGGTGGTTGCTAAAGCGCCTGAAGCTAAAACCGAGTATGTACAGCCAAAACCGATTGCTAAAGTAACATCGCCAACACCGCGTGTTTATCGTCCTTCTGGCTCGGTTGCCCGCCAATACGGTTTGAATCAGTCTTTCGATCCGGTGGGTTTGCGTGCCAGCGTTGCTTTGGTTGTCGATCAAAACAATTGGACTACACTGTACGAAAAAAATGCGTCAACACCATTACCTATCGCATCGATCACTAAATTGATGACTGCAATGGTGGTATTGGACGCGCGTCAAGATTTGAACGAATACATCACTATTAGCGAAGAAGATGCGGCGCATTACCGCTCTTCACGTTTGACGGTCGGTTCTTCCTTGCCGCGTCGTGATGTGATGCTGTTGGCTCTGATGTCGTCTGAAAATCGTGCGGCTTATGCTTTGGGACGTTCTTATCCAGGTGGTATCAGCTCGTTTGTTCAAGCAATGAATGCCAAAGCGATGATGTTGGGCATGAATTCAGCGCAATTCGTTGATCCAAGTGGTCTGTCTCCGTCGAATCAGGCCAGTGCTATGGATTTGGCAAAAATGGTTAATGCAGCAACACAGTACAAAACAATTCGCGAATTATCCACCAATGACAGTGCCTACGTATACACTGCGGACGGTCAGTATAAAAAATACATGAACAGCAACCGTTTGATCTCACGCAATATGGGCTGGGATATTGGCTTGCAAAAAACCGGTACTTTGAGTGCCGCAGGTAAATGTTTGGTTTTGCAAACACGCATCAATGGATCACCAAAAATCATGGTATTCCTTGATTCCAAGTCTGCTGATTCACGAGTAGCTGATGCGGTTAAGTTGAAAAACTGGGTTGAAGGCGGTAATTACACCAACAGCGCAGCGGTTAGTGAACCCTTTGCTGGTTTTAGTAATGGTGGTAGCTGATTTAAGTAATACTCAAGAAAAAGCCTTCGCATGCGAAGGCTTTTTTGTCTAATATTGAAATGAAATGACTTGTAAAAAATTAACGCGTTGTTTACAGTATTTTCGGAGAAAATACTGTAATG
>CAYZVI010000113.1:0-5228 GCA_964481695.1 uncultured Hydromonas sp.
AAGTCGCGCCACCGTTCAAAGAAGCCGTGTTTGACATCCTCTACGGCGAAGGCATCTCACGCGAAGGCGAAATCATCGATATGGGTGTGGCACAAGGCATCGTTGAAAAAGCCGGTGCATGGTACAGCTACAACGGCGAGAAAATCGGTCAAGGCAAGGACAACACGCGCGAATATCTGCGTCAAAAACCCGAACTGGCCGCGGAAATCGAAAACCTCGTGCGCGACAAACTGGGCGTGAAAACCCGCGCTGTGGCTAAAGCGACAACCGTAACAGAGAACGCTGCTGAGGAATAAAACTGCGAATACCGTCATTCCCGCACGAGCGGGAATCCAGAATTCATGGCTCCTGTTTCTGTTGAGTGTGGATTCCCGCTCGTGCGGGAATGACCCATTACTTTTGACCGGCCTTACTCGTTCGGCGTAAGGCATTGACCTGATTACGCTTCTACCCTTTTCCAAACGGAAACCCTATGTTCAGCTACCGCCACGCCTTTCACGCAGGAAACCACGCCGATGTGCTCAAGCACATGATGCTCCTGCATATTTGCCAATACATGACCCAAAAGGACAAACCAGTCTCCTACATTGACACCCACGCCGGTGTCGGCATGTATCAACTCTCCAACCCAATGGCACAAAAAAGCGGCGAGCACGAAACCGGTGTGAGCAAGCTCTGGCCACTGTGGGAAAACAAAACCAGCCGCAATCAACTGCCCGAACTGCTGCGTCAGTATCTGCAATTTATCAGTGATTTGAACGCGAGCGGCGAGTTGAAACACTACCCCGGCTCGCCTACCGTCGCCTCGCATCATCTGCGCGAGATTGATCGCATCAAAATTTTTGAACTGCATCCAACCGATATGCGTCTGCTGGATGAAAACCTGCAATACATCCAAAAACCCGGCGTGAGCGATGACAAACGCATTTTGTACAAAACCGTTGATGGCTTCGTCGGCCTGAAAGCCAATCTGCCGCCGCCCTCACGACGTGGCCTTGTATTGATTGACCCGTCGTACGAACTCAAAGACGATTACAGCAAAGTCGCTAAAGCCATGAAGGACGCGATGACCCGCTTCCCTACCGGCACTTACGCCATCTGGTATCCCGTGTTGGCTCGCCCCGAGTCACGCAATTTGCCGGTACAGCTCGAACGCATCGCCACCGAGGCGGGCGCAAAATGGCTCAACGTCAATCTGATGGTAGATCAGGTTCAGCCCACCCATCTGGCCGCCGGTTTGCAGGCCTCAGGCATGTTTGTATTCAACCCGCCGTGGACGCTGGGCAAAGAGTTGGATGACAGCCTACCTACCGTGGTGGAGCACCTGAAAACCAGTTCGGCAGGTAATTACCAGATCACCAGCGGCGGACAGTAAGTTTATTGCTCTTCGTCAACAACACCTTAAATCCCACCTTGTGTGAGATTTGAGGCTGTTGACAAAGTCCCTCGCCCCTCGGGGAGAGGGATTAGGGAGAGGGGGGTTAAGAATGAGTTCTTTTAAATCTATAGATTAAAAATCACCCTCTCCCCTTGCCCCTCTCCCGTAAAACGGGCGAGGGGTAAAAACATAGGTTTATCAGCAATCTGAAATCCCACTTTATGTGGGATTTTTTATGTTCAAGCGTTTTTCCTTTCTTCAGCCTCCCTTAATTCGCACATGGTTTAATGCCGCCGTCTGTCGTCTGGACACGGATGATGCAACATCCTCTTTTATCATTAGAAAGGATTACCATGAACACTTCATTGAAACTGACTTTATTGACCTCTATCGTTGGCCTGACTTTGGCTGCTTGCGGTGGCGAAAAAGCCGAAAGCAAACCGGCTCCAGCTGCCGTTCCTGCTCCGGCGCCAAGCACTTCCACCACCGCTGTAGCTACGCCTGCACCCGCTGCTTCGCCAACGACAGCCTTAGCCAAAGATAAAAACGGCTGCCCAGCCTATCCGAAAGATCAATGGATGCCTGAAGCCGATGCCAAAGCGAAAGTCGCTGAAATGGGCTACAAAGTGAAATCTTTTGAAGTCACCGGCAACTGCTATGAAATGTACGGCTATGACAAGGATGGTAAAAAGGCCGAAGTGTATTTCGATGCAAAAACATTGGCGATCGTGAAAAAAGGTGATTAATTCCTAAACCGCATACGGCGGCAGGTCATCTCTATGTGCCTGCCGTCACTTATTTGGAGCAATGATGAATCGAATCAAAGTTTGGGATCCGCTGGTGCGCATCGTGCACTGGACCTTGGCTATTTTGGTTTTTTCCAACTTTTTAAACGAAGACGGCCACACCGCACACCGCTGGATCGGCTATGCAGCAACGGCTCTGGTGCTCGTTCGTCTGATTTGGGGATTTGTAGGAACGCAACATGCTCGCTTTAGCGACTGGTTCCCTACCCCTCATCGCGTGATAGAATACCTAAAACTCAAACGTGCCGGTCAAGCGCCGCGTTACATCGGTCACAATCCTTTGGGTGCGGTCATGATGTTGGCATTGCTGGTCTTGATTATCAATCAAGGCATCACCGGCTACATGATGGGCACTGATCTATTTTTCGGTGAAAAATGGCTGGAAGAATGGCATGAAATCAGCGCCAATTTGATCTTGGGCTTGGTTTGCTTGCATGTTTTAGGCGCCATTTTGACTGGCTATCAACAAAAAGAAAACCTCATTCTGTCGATGATTCATGGTAAAAAACGCTCCTGATTCACCAACATAAAAACACCTCATTCATCATAAGAAAGCAGCACCATGTCTCCTTTACAAATCATGCTGATTCCATCCTCGTTCATCGCGCTGTCGGGGATTTTGGCCTTGGTATGGCATCCCTCACATCGCGCTCGTAGTTTGATTCAGCATTTTGCCGCTGGCGTGGTTCTCGCGGTATTGGCTACCGACGTCTTGCCCGAAATCACCCGTGAACACGCACCGCCCTATGTACTGGTCGGCTCGTTTGCCTTGGGTGGCTTGGCGATGTATTTCATGAAGAAAATCACCGACCAACTGGAGCATCAGGCGGCACAAACCGGTGAATCGGGTAGTAACATCGGCTTGATTTCAACCACCTTCATTGATGCGATTGTCGATGGCATGATTATCGGTGCGGGCTTGGCGGCGAGTTTATCAACTGGCTTGATTTTGGCGGTGGGTTTGTCGGTGGAGATGCTTTTTTTAGGCTTGTCACTCATGTCAGACACCATGAAAGGCAAACGCATGGTGCTTTTGACCGCAGCTTTGGGTCTGGTGATGTTCGTTTCGATGTGGCTGGGGCATTATTTCCTACAAGGGGCGTCACATGTCACCATCGCTGCGATTTTATCGTTTGGTGCTGCTGCCTTGGTGTATCTGGTGACCGATGAACTGCTGATCGAAGCCCACACCATTGAAGAAACCCCAGTCTCCTCCTTGTGGTTGTTTGCGGGATTTCTCTTGTTTTGGGCGTTTGAGCTGTACACTGCGTAAAACATGACAAAGAGCTTGGATATCCAAGCTCTTTTTTAATCTCGACCTCACAGCTCACGCGCTTCGTTCAAAAACTGTTGGAACGGTTGATACGCTACGAACGTTTGCGTCGCAATCTCAGCCAATTTATTCCCACTGATTTGCGCATCACTCAAGTCTCGTTTGACCCACAGCGATTTGTATTTGATCCACTCGATGTACGGACTATCCGCCAGATCGCCGGTGAAACCCTGCGGTGGACGCACCAGTCGATCACCCTGCACCTCGCAAAACATCCTTTTGAACGACGGTTCCGTCACTGTTTCGACAAAATCGCCACCGTTGTGCAACAGCCGCAGACGAATCTGCCGCAACCACTCAGGACTGGGCGCGTGCGCACCGCCCGCGATCATACTCGCACCCGGTTCGATGTGCAGATAAAAACCCGCACGGTTAAAATCCGAGCGCTTACCGCTGGTCACCAGATGAATGCCAAAATGTGTTTTGTATGGCGCACCATCACGGGCGTAACGCGCATCCTTATAAATCCGAAACAGACAATTTTTTGCCTCCAGCCCTGCCAAATGCGGATCATACGGCATCAGCGTACCGATCAGATCATCGGTAAAATCCAGCAAATCGCTGTGCAGCTGCTGATAGCGCGGTTTATGTTCGTTAAACCACTCACGGTTATTGTTCGCCGCCAGTTCGCGCAAAAATGGCAAGGCATCGCTTGGCAATCTCATGTTCAGTTTCCCTTCAAAGTCACCTCATAGGCTTTGCTATAATACGCTTTTTTCAGCGTCATAACATCGTCTCACCTCATGATCACCCTTTCCAATCTGCGCCTGCAACGCGGCCAAAAAGTCCTGCTCGAAAACGCCAACGCCCGCATCGACATCGGTCAACGCGTCGGTATCATCGGACGCAACGGCACGGGCAAATCCAGCCTGTTTGCGCTGCTGCGCGGCGAACTGCACGCCGACGCAGGCGACGTCATCATTCCCGCTCATTGGGTGCTCGCGCACGTCGCACAGGAAATGCCTGAGACCGACGAATCCGCCTTGGACTACGTGCTCGCCGGTGATGGTGAACTGGTGGAGCTGAACGCCGAACTCGCCCGCGCCGAGCAGGCGGACGACGGCACGCAAATCGCGCACTGCCACGCCGAACTCGCGCGCATTGACGCGTACAGCGCACCCGCACGCGCGGCGCAGTTGCTCAACGGATTGGGCTTCGCGCAAAACCTACAAAGCAATCCCGTGAGTTCCTTCTCCGGCGGCTGGCGCATGCGGCTGAACCTTGCGCGCGCGCTGATGTGCCGTTCGGATTTATTGCTGTTGGACGAACCGACCAACCATTTGGACTTAGACACCGTATTGTGGCTGGAGCAATACCTCAAAAGCCATCCCGCCACCCAGCTCATCATCTCGCACGACCGCGATTTCCTCGATGCGCTGTGTACGCACACGATTGAGGTTGCACAGCAAACGCTCACCAGCTACAAAGGCAACTACACCCAGTTTGAACGCACGCGTGCCGAGCGCCTGCTCCAGCAACAAGCGCAATACGCGCAACAGCAACGCCACATCGCGCATCTGCAAAGCTATATTGACCGATTCCGCGCCAAAGCGACCAAAGCGCGCCAAGCGCAAAGCCGCATCAAAGCCCTCGATCGGCTCGAACTGATCGCGCCCGCGCATCTGGATTCACCGTTTACCTTCGAGTTCGCCGAGTTGAACGATTTGCCCAATCCCTTGATGCAAACCGACGGCATCAGCCTCGGCTACGG
>CAYZVI010000114.1:0-5215 GCA_964481695.1 uncultured Hydromonas sp.
AGAATGAAAAGTTTCTATATTTTTATCCGAATGAATATTGTGTGAAAAATCATACCAACATATATTTCACTTATCAATTTTATTGATGCTAATCTCTAATTATGATGTTGTTTTTTATTGATTCTGGATTTTTGTTTACTATCTACCAACGCCAGTGCACACTCTTTCAGATTGCCGCGCTTATATACCTGCTTTACAATGGCGCATTCGTTATTTTGGAGAAAAATATTATGGCTGATGCCTATATTCCTGAAGAACTGCGCATTGCGCCCTCGATTTTATCCGCTGATTTTGCGCGGCTTGGGGAAGAGGTGCGTGCGATTGAGGCTGCTGGTGCGGACTGGGTACATTTCGACGTGATGGACAATCATTATGTGCCGAATCTAACCATCGGCCCGCTGGTATGCGAGGCGATCCGCCCGCACGTGCAGATTCCGATCGACGTACATTTGATGGTTGAACCGGTGGACGCACTGATTCCAATGTTCGCTAAAGCGGGTGCGAACATCATCACCTTCCACCCAGAAGCCTCACGCCATATTGACCGCACGCTGGCGTTGATCCATGACCATGGTTGCCAAGCGGGCTTGGTATTCAACCCAGCGACACCTTTATCGTTCATGGATCATGTGATGGAAAAGCTCGATGTGATACTTTTGATGAGTGTCAATCCCGGCTTTGGCGGACAAGTATTCATTCCAGAAACACTCAATAAACTGCGTACTGCACGCGCTAAAATTGATGCGCATATGCAAGCAGGTGGGCAAAAAATCTTGCTGGAAATCGACGGTGGCGTCAAAGTAGATAATATCGCAGCTATCGTTGCAGCCGGCGCAGATGTTTGTGTGGCAGGCAGCGCAGTATTTGGCGCACCAGATACGGATGGCGGTTATCACGGTGTCATGCAAGCTTTACGCTCCCCCGTAAAAACACATCAATAATCCATATGGATTAACCAATTTCCCCGCGAATGACCGCCCAACGATGGTAAAATGGCGGTCATTATTTTTTGCATTACCGACACAAAGTCAGTTTTTCATTTTTCACTTACAGAAAGCCAACACCATGAGCACACAGACACCTGAGATGTCTCGCAAAATGGCCAATGCCATTCGAGTTTTATCCATTGATGCGATCGAGAAAGCCAAATCCGGCCACCCGGGCGCGCCGATGGGTATGGCGGAAATCGCCCAAGTTTTGTGGGGTAACCACCTAAACCACAACCCAAAAAACCCTAATTGGTTCAATCGCGATCGCTTCGTTTTGTCTAATGGTCATGGCTCTATGTTGATTTACGCTCTGTTGCATTTGACCGGCTATGATTTGCCGATGGAGGAAATCAAGAACTTCCGCCAACTGCACAGCAAAACCGCTGGCCACCCTGAATACGGCATCACCCCAGGGGTTGAAACCACCACGGGTCCGCTTGGTCAAGGGATTGCGAACGCCGTTGGTATGGCATTGAGCGAAAAACTGCTTGGTCAAGAATTTAACAAACCCGGCCACAGCATCGTGGATCACTTCACCTACGCATTCATGGGTGACGGTTGCATGATGGAAGGCATCAGCCATGAAGTCTGTGCATTGGCAGGCACACTCAAGCTGTCCAAACTGATCGCATTCTGGGATGACAATGGCATCTCGATTGACGGTCACGTCGAAGACTGGTTCTCTGATGACACACCGGCACGTTTTGCTGCTTACGGCTGGAACGTAATTGCCAACGTGGATGGTCACGACACCGCCGCGGTTGAAGCTGCCCTGATCGCCGCACAAACCCAAGCCAAAACCGCAGACGGCAAGCCTACGCTGATCTGCTGCAAAACCGTGATCGGTAAAGGCGCCCCGAACAAACAAGGCACGCACGACGTACACGGCGCCGCACTGGGAGCGGACGAAATTGCCGCCACGCGCGCCGCATTGAACTGGACGGAAGAACCATTCGTCATTCCGGCGGACATCAAAACCGCATGGGATGCGACCCCTAAAGGCGCGGAGCTAGAAAATGCGTGGAATACCCAACTCGCCGAATATCGCGCCGCCTACCCTGCCGAAGCAGCCGAATTTGAACGCCGTATGAACAAACAATTGCCCGCAGGTTTCACGGAAAAATTGCAAGCGGTATACGCACAAATTGCCGAGAAAACCGATGCTGTCGCCACTCGTAAAGCCAGTCAAAACGCTTTAGATGCGTTAGCACCGTTACTCCCTGAGTTTTTTGGTGGATCGGCCGACTTGACCGGCTCCAATCTGACCAACTTCAAAGGCTGTGTGCGCAACAAACCCGGCATTTGGGGCAATCACCTGTCCTACGGCGTGCGTGAATTCGGCATGGCTGCGATGATGAACGGCATGGCGTTGTACGGTGGTTACTTGCCATATGGCGGTACATTCCTCACCTTCTGCGACTACTCGCGCAACGCCATTCGCATGGCCGCCCTGATGAAACAACGCGTGATTCACGTATTCACCCACGACTCGATTGGTTTGGGTGAGGATGGTCCAACACACCAAAGTATCGAACACGTCCCAAGCTTGCGCATCATCCCGAATTTGGACGTATGGCGCCCAGCAGATGGTTTGGAAACCGCTGTTGCATGGGGCGAATCTATTTTGCGCGCGGATGGTCCGAGCGCTTTGATTTTGTCACGCCAAAATCTGCCAAGCGTTGCCCAATTAAACCAAACTGAACTGATCGCCAAAGGCGGTTACGTATTGAAAGATACAGACAATGCTCAGGCCATCATCATTGCCACTGGATCGGAAATCGAAATTGCACTCAAAGCGCAGCAACAATTGAGCGAACAAGGCATCGCAGTGCGCGTGGTATCTATGCCGTGTACGCAAGCTTTTGACCGTCAAACATCTCAATACCAAAACAGTGTATTGCCACGCCATCTGCCTGCGATAGCGATTGAAGCCGCTCAACCTGATTTTTGGCATAAATACGTTGGTCGTGGCGCAGTGATTGGCATGACCACCTTCGGCGAGTCGGCTCCTGCGAAGGTGCTGTATGAATACTTCGGTATTACTGCAGAAAAAGCGGTTGAAGCAGTTAAGCAACAATTGGGGTAATTCAAGAAAAGCAGTATAAAACTTGCAATAAGTAAACGTTTAAATAGAATAAAGTTTATCAATAAACTCTGAAAATTCCGTAAAAAATTGACAGAGGTTTGGAGTACAATGACACAGTCAGCGTCACCATTCAGCTTATTCGTAGTTCACCAACCAAGGAGTAAAAAATGGCTATTAAAGTAGGTATTAACGGTTTTGGTCGTATCGGTCGCATGGTTTTCCGCGCTGCCGTTGCGGATTTTAAAGACGACATCGAAATCGTCGGTATCAACGACTTGCTTGAACCAGATTATTTGGCTTACATGCTCAAATATGACTCAGTTCATGGTAAATTTAAAGGTGAAGTTAAAGTTGAAGGCTCTAACTTGATCGTTAATGGTAAAACCATTCGTTTGACCGCTGTTAAAGATCCAGCAGAGCTCAAATGGGGTGAAGTAGGCGCTGATGTAGTAGTTGAATCTACAGGCTTGTTCTTGACCAAAGAAACCGCACAAAAACACATTGATGCTGGCGCGAAAAAAGTCATCATGTCTGCCCCATCTAAAGACGACACACCAATGTTCGTTTACGGCGTTAACTGCAAAACTTATGCAGGTCAAACCATCATTTCTAACGCCTCTTGCACCACCAACTGCTTGGCACCAGTTGCAAAAGTATTGAACGACAACTTCGGTATCAAACGCGGCTTGATGACCACCGTTCACGCTGCAACGGCAACTCAAAAAACCGTTGACGGTCCTTCAAACAAAGACTGGCGCGGCGGCCGTGGTATTTTGGAAAACATCATTCCTTCTTCTACCGGCGCAGCAAAAGCAGTTGGCGTGGTGATCCCTGAGCTGAACAAAAAACTCACCGGTATGGCATTCCGTGTACCGACTTCGGACGTTTCTGTGGTTGATTTGACCGTTGAGTTGGAAAAACCAGCTTCATACGCCGACATCTGTGCTGCTATGAAAGCCGCATCAGAAGGCGCAATGAAAGGCGTATTGGGTTACACCGAAGAAAAAGTGGTTGCAACTGACTTCCGCGGTGAAGCATGCACTTCTACATTCGATGCAGAAGCCGGTATCGCTTTGGATGACACCTTCGTTAAAGTCGTTGCTTGGTACGACAACGAATGGGGCTACTCACAAAAAGTACTCGAAATGGTTCGTGTGATGATGAAATAAAGCCACTGCATCCAGTGCTTAAAAACGCGCCGAAAGGCGCGTTTTTTATTCATTCTATTGCCAGCCAAATTACATGGCTTTTGTTTTTTTCGCTTTCTTAGGTTTTTTCACCGCATCAGCAGCTTTTTTCACACGTTTGCGCTCTTGCTGATCCAAAACACCATCGCTGTTGGTGTCTTTTTTAGAAAAGTACTTATCTACGTTCTTGTTCATGTGCTCGCGAGCCTCAGCGGTAGTGATCACACCATCTTTATTCACATCCGCCTTTTTCGCCAAGCCACCACGCTTACCTTCCAACTCATTCATAGTGATTTGACCATCTTGATTCTGATCAAATTTCACAAACTTTTTATCCAGCTGCTTTTGACGCGCTTGTAATACCTCATCTTTACTAAAAACGCCATCACCATTGACATCTGTTCCCTTAGCCATCACTGAATGAGACAACAACAACATAGAACCCAGTAATAAAGCTGAAAATACTCGACGCGCCATAAATAACTCCTTAATGTGAGGTTTAGAAGAACTAAAAGTATAACTTAAGATTCAAAAAACATGTATTTGTAAAACTAATTCGATGAAAAATTACAACATAATTCAAACAAATAGAGCTGTCTTACTTTCTCTCAAAGCATAAATAAAAACTCCTAAATATAGGAGCTTTTACGAAAAAAATTTAATTATTTTTGCTTACCTGAAACTTCAACTTCAACACGACGATCTACTTGCAAACATGCGGCTAACTCAGGTGTATATCGTTCACCAACACATCCTGAACTCACCGGATTGGCTTCACCCGCACCAACCGCAGAAATACTGGAGCGATTAAACCCTCGCTGAACCAGCATGGAAGCAACGGTACTGGCTCGTTTTTGTGATAAAGATGAGTTGTACTCATTTGTGCCCAAACGATCCGTATACCCCACCACACGCATGCTATCAATGGTTTCGTAATCATTGCGAACTTGCTC
>CAYZVI010000115.1:0-5202 GCA_964481695.1 uncultured Hydromonas sp.
GGTAACGTAGACGCGGCTAAAGCAGTGGGTACAGCTATTGCTGAAAAAGCAAAAGCGGCTGGCGTGACACAAGTTGCGTTCGATCGCTCGGGTTTCCAATTTCACGGTCGTATCAAAGCTTTGGCTGATGCCGCTCGTGAAGCTGGTTTAGAGTTCTAAGCCGATTGATACCGACACTATTAAGGAATTTTTATGTCTAAAGTTCAAGCTAAAGACCAAAACCAAACGGATGACGGTTTGCGCGAAAAGATGATCGCGGTCAACCGTGTAACCAAAGTGGTTAAAGGTGGTCGTATTATGGGTTTTGCCGCACTGACCGTAGTGGGTGATGGCGATGGCCGCATCGGCATGGGTAAAGGTAAAGCGCGTGAAGTGCCTGTGGCGGTACAAAAAGCCATGGATCAAGCACGTCGTTCTATGTTCAAAGTGCCTCTGAAAGATGGTACTTTGCAACATTCTGTGACCGGTAAACACGGCGCAGCCAGCGTATTGATGTCGCCAGCAAAAGACGGTACCGGTGTGATCGCCGGCGGTCCTATGCGTGCAGTATTTGATGTGATGGGTGTTCACAACGTGGTGGCTAAGTCTTTGGGTTCTTCTAATCCATACAACTTGGTTCGTGCGACTCTGGACGGCCTGCGCAAACAATCAACCCCTTCTGACATCGCTGCAAAACGTGGCAAGTCAGTAGAAGAAATCACCAACTAAGGAGCACACAATGGCAACAGTAAAAGTGACCCTGGTTAAAAGTGTGATTGGTACCAAACAATCACATCGTGATACCGTATTGGGTTTGGGTTTGAAGAAAATCGGTCAGGTGCGTGAGTTGGAGGATACTCCAGCAGTTCGCGGCATGATCAATAAAGTAGCTTACTTGGTCCGCGTGGTTGACTGATTGAGCACGGAGGAAATATTATGTTTTTGAATACCATTGCTCCTGCCGCAGGTGCTACGCACGCTAAGCGTCGCGTTGGTCGCGGTATTGGCTCGGGTTTGGGTAAAACTGCAGGCCGTGGTCACAAAGGTCAAAAATCACGTGCGGGCGGTTTCCACCGAGTGGGTTTTGAGGGTGGTCAAATGCCGATGCATCGTCGTATGCCTAAGCGTGGCTTTACTTCATTGACTCGTCGTTTCGTAGGTGAAGTGAATTTGAACGATCTGAATAAATTGCCTGTAGACGAAATCGACTTGTTGGCTTTGAAACAAGCTGGCTTGTTGGGCGAATTGACCAGCAGCGCTAAAGTGGTTGCAACCGGTGAAATCACTCGCAAAGTGACTTTGAAAGGTATTGCTGTCACCAAAGGTGCACGTGCTGCGATTGAAGCGGCTGGCGGTTCAGTTGCTGCCGAGTAATTGAGAGGTATATGTGGCTACAGCCAAATTATCCAATCAAGTGAAATCGCAGGCGGCGCGTGCGCAAACATCGCCGGAGTTGAAACAGCGTTTGACGTTTTTGATTCTGGCCTTGCTGGTTTACCGCGTGTTGGCGCATATTCCTGTGCCGGGCGTGAATGCCGCAGCCTTGGCTCAGTCATTGCAAAATAGCGCCGGTAGCGGTCTATTTGCCATGATGAACTTGTTCTCGGGTGGTGCGATGTCGCGTGCATCCATCATTGCCTTGGGGATTACGCCGTATATTTCGGCATCCATCGTGATGCAGTTGGCCGGTGTGGTGGTTCCTTCGCTGCATGCTTTGCAAAAAGAAGGTGGCGCGGGTCGTCGCAAGATGACGCAGTACACGCGTTACCTGACTCTGGGTTTGGCAATTGTACAGTCGTATTTTATTGCCTCACAAATCCAAGGGATGCATGGCGTTGCGGATGCGATTGTACCGAATCCGGGTTGGGGTTTTGTTGGTGTGGCGATGGTGAGCTTGGTGACGGGTACCATGTTCTTGATGTGGTTGGGTGAGCAAATCACCGAACGCGGTCTGGGTAACGGTATTTCGATCATCATCTTTGCCGGTATCGTATCCAGCTTGCCGATGGGGGTGTACAGCTTGTTCTCCGGTATGGGTTCAGGTCAGGTGTCTCCGTTGTTGGGTTTGGCTATTATGCTTGCGGCGATTGCGGTGGTATTCTTCGTGGTGTTTGTTGAACGCGGCCAACGTAAGATTCCGATCAACTATGCCAAGCGCCAAGTGGGCAATCGCATGATGGGTGGTCAAAGTTCGTTCCTGCCGCTCAAAGTGAATATGTCGGGTGTGATTCCAGCAATTTTTGGCTCGTCCATTTTGCTGTTGCCGGCCACTGTAATGAATTTCTTTAGCTCCAGTAATTTGCTGTGGGTCAAAGATTTGACAGCTCAGTTGGTTCCAGGTCGCCCGTTGTATATGACCTTGTACGCTGCTTTGATTATTTTCTTCGCGTTCTTTTATACGGCCTTGGTGTTTAACAGCCGTGAGACTGCGGATAATTTGAAAAAGCAAGGCGCGGTAGTTCCGGGAATTCGTCCGGGTGAGCAAACGACTCGTTATCTCGATAAGATTCTGACGCGTTTGACTTTGACTGGTGCGTTATATCTGACCTTGGTGTGCTTGTTGCCGGAATTCTTTATGATGGCATTGGGTAGTTCGTCAGGGATGATTTTTGGTGGTACATCGATCTTGATTATTGTGGTCGTGGCGATGGACTTTATGGCTCAAGTGCAAGCGTTCATGATGAGTCAGCAGTATGAATCGTTGATGCGCAAAGCGAATTTCAAAGGTTCAAAATAAGGATGAATCATGGCAAAAGATGATGTCATTCAAATGCAGGGCGAGGTGGTTGAGAATTTACCGAATGCCACCTTCCGCGTGAAATTAGAAAATGGCCATATGGTCTTGGGGCATATCTCCGGCAAAATGCGCATGCACTACATCCGTATCTTGCCTGGTGACAAAGTAACGGTGGAATTAACACCGTATGATTTGACCAAAGCCCGCATTGTATTCCGTTCGAAATAACGGAACAAAAAATTTAGTTGAGGAGTGTTTTAATGAAAGTTCTCGCATCTGTGAAACGCATTTGCCGTAATTGCAAGATTATTCGTCGCAACGGCGTCGTGCGTGTGATTTGCTCAAGTGACCCACGTCATAAGCAACGTCAAGGTTAATTAAGTAAAAGGAAATATAAATGGCTCGTATTGCTGGTGTTAATATCCCGCCGCACAAACATACCTGTATTGGTTTGACTGCGATTTATGGTATCGGTCGTCCTCGCGCTCTGAAAATTTGCGAGGCAACTGGCGTTCCTGCGACTAAAAAAGTCAAAGACTTGGATGATGCTGATTTGGAAAAATTGCGTGATGCAGTTGGTTCATTCACCATCGAGGGTGACTTGCGTCGTGAAGTGACCATGTCAATCAAACGTTTGATGGACTTGGGTTGCTATCGTGGTTTGCGCCATCGTAAAGGTTTGCCTGTGCGTGGTCAACGTACCAAGACCAATGCGCGTACCCGTAAAGGCCCGCGCAAAGCAGGTATTGCATTGAAAAAATAATGCATTGAGACAATCATCGTAAGGAATTATTGATATGGCAAAAGCTGCAAATAGCGCCGCTGCTCGCGCGCGCAAGAAAGTGAAAAAGAACGTAGCCGACGGCATTTTGCACGTCCACGCTTCTTTTAACAACACCATCATCACCATCACCGATCGCCAAGGCAATGCATTGTCATGGGCGACTGCCGGTGGCGCGGGCTTTAAAGGCTCTCGTAAGTCAACTCCGTTCGCAGCTCAGGTTGCGGCTGAAGCGGCTGGTAAAGTGGCTCAAGAATACGGCATCAAAAATCTGGAAGTTCGCATCAAAGGCCCAGGCCCAGGTCGTGAATCTTCAGTTCGTGCGATGAACGCGTTGGGTATCAAAGTAACATCGATTCAAGATGTGACTCCAGTACCACACAACGGCTGCCGTCCACCGAAACGTCGTCGTATCTAATTGATTTTGTTTGACAATTGCGTAATCGCAGAGTAAAATCTACGATTGCGCTTTTGTTTTGGTTGTTTGATAAGCATATTCTTTATATCCAAGTTGCGCAAACTCAATCTCGCTGAGTGCGCTTGCTGATTTATGATTGTATGATTGGCAATTAGCTCAGCTGTTAGTAGTTCAGTTGTTCTCTCTTTTCTAAGACCACTGTTTTATCAATTTTTGATAAAACGTGCGCGTTTAATTAGCGCGCATATCAACATAAAAGGAAATATCGTGGCACGTTATACCGGTCCTAAGGCCAAGTTGGCCCGCCGTGAAGGCACAGACTTATTCTTGAAAAGTGCACGTCGCACTTTAGATTCAAAATGCAAATTGGAAACCAAACCGGGTCAGCACGGCGCTAAATCAGGCGCTCGTACTTCCGACTATGGCGTACAGTTGCGTGAAAAACAAAAACTCAAACGTATGTACGGTGTTTTGGAACGTCAATTCCGCCGCTATTTCGCTGAAGCAGATCGTTTGCGTGGCAATACCGGTGAATTGTTGGTTCGCTTGCTCGAACAACGTTTGGATAACGTGGTATACCGCATGGGCTTTGGCTCGACTCGTGCCGAAGCGCGTCAATTGGTCAGCCACAAAGCCATCACTGTGAATGGTCAAGTTGCGAACATTCCTTCTATTCAAGTACGTCCGGGAGATGTGATTGGCATTGCAGAAAAAGCGAAAAAACAAGTGCGTATCGCTGAAGCATTGCAATTGGCTGAGCAAGTAGGTATGCCTTCTTGGGTGGCAGTTGATGCCAAGAAAATGGAAGGTGTATTCAAAGCAGCACCGGATCGTTCTGATGTGGCACATGATGTGAACGAACACTTGATCGTTGAGTTGTACTCACGTTAATCAATGTTGTCCCTCTGCGTGCTGATCACACGCAGAGTAGTTGTTCATATCGCCACCCAACCGATAGCGCTCCAGACGGCATGTCGGTTTTGTTGAAAGGAATTCCATGTCTAACAATGCATTTTTAAAGCCTCGCAACATTCAAGTTGAAGCAACGGGTGAGCACAGTGCGAAAGTCGTGTTAGAGCCTTTTGAACGTGGTTACGGCCACACTTTGGGCAATGCGTTGCGCCGAG
Source organism: uncultured Hydromonas sp. (assembly GCA_964481695.1). GTDB lineage: Bacteria > Pseudomonadota > Gammaproteobacteria > Burkholderiales > Burkholderiaceae > CTSOIL-112. Next base: position 5,043 of record CAYZVI010000115.1, read on the forward strand.
TGTTGCTCTCGTCTATGACGGGCTATGCTGCGACAGAAGTGCAAATTGCGGGTGCCTTGCACGAGTACTCAACTTTGGATGGCGTTCAAGAAGATGTGGTTGATATCTTGTTGAATGTGAAAGGCATCGTGTTCAAACTGCACGATCGTGACGAAATCAC
>CAYZVI010000116.1:0-5202 GCA_964481695.1 uncultured Hydromonas sp.
TCACGACCCCTTGCACCCCATGCAAGTGCGCTACCAGGCTGCGCTACGCTCCGAGCGCGGTCGATTATATCGGTTTTTTGCTGTAAAGCAAAGTACATGGCTTATAATGGCGCTGTTTGAGCAGGGCGGTGGGGCGGCTTTTGGCTTGCCTTTGAACCGCAGTGGGCTGTTTTTTGATTTTATTTGTGGATAGTTATGACTCGTATTTTGGTTTCCAATGATGATGGTTATCACGCGCCGGGGATTGAGGCTTTGTATGCGGCGGTGAAGGATTTGGGTGATGTGGTGGTGATGGCGCCGGAGCAGAATTGTTCGGGGGCGTCGAATTCGTTGACGCTGGGGCGTCCGATCGGCGTGCGTCAGTCGAGCAATGGCTTTTATTCGGTCTCGGGTACGCCGACCGATTGTGTGCATTTGGCCGCCACGGGCTTTTTTGATGTGAAGCCGGATATTGTGATTTCGGGTATCAACAATGGTCAGAATATGGGCGATGATACGCTGTATTCGGGTACGGTCGCGGCGGCGATGGAGGGTTTGATGCTGGGCGTGCCGTCGATTGCTTTTTCGCAGGTGGATCGCGGTTGGGCGCATATTGAGGATGCGGCGTTGATGGCGCGGGCGATAGTGCAGTTGGTTCTGGCGAAAAAGTTGAGTGGCCCGATGTTGTGGAATGTGAATATTCCGAATCTGCCATTTGAGCAACTGAAGGCTCATGGCGCCGTGACCACACGTTTGGGGCGCCGTCATGCGGCGCAGGATTTGCACCGTTTTCAAAATCCGCGTGGCGAGACAATGTATTGGATTGGTGCGGCCGGTGAGGTCAAAGATGGCGATGAGGGCACGGATTTTTATGCGGTGGCCAATGGTCAAACTTCAATCACGCCATTGCAGGTGGATTTGACCGGCTATGAGCAGTTACAGGGTGTGCATGGCATCGTGTCGGATTTGCGGTTTTAAGCTGCGTTGAGCGCATTGCCTGCGGTGTGCGTCGAAAATGAGTTGGAATCAAGCGGAATCAAGCGGAATGAATCGGAAAAAGCCTAAATTCGAGCATTTGAGCGAGGTGCAGCGAGCATGGTCGAGTGCTCAGGCGCGTCGTCAGGCGCTGCCGGTCAAGCCGATGTCGTTCGCACCGAAACCCGCGGAGCATTTGTATTCGATCATGCGTGAGGATACCTTGCGCAGTACGTCGGTGGATTGGCGTGCGCATCCGGAAATTTTGAGTAAATCGCGTTCGCAGATGGTCGAGGCTTTGTGCCGTTTGCGTTTGACCGATGAGACGGTCTTGGCGGCGATGGGTTGCGTGCCGCGTCATGTGTTTGTGGATGAGGCTTTTTATTTGCGGGCGTATGACGATGATGCGCTGCCGATTGGTTATGAACAGACCATTTCTCATCCTTCGACGGTGGCGCGTATGTTGGGGCTGTTACGCGAGGGGGCGTTGAAGTTGGGCGGGCGTTGTGATCGCGTCTTAGAAGTGGGGACGGGTTGCGGCTATCAATGTGCCGTGTTAGCATGTTTTGTACGGGAGTTATACTCGATTGAGCGGATAGAGCCGTTGTATCATTTGGCTCAAGTCAACTTGGCGAAGGTGCAAAGCGTTGTTTCTACAACGCCTCATGTGCGGTATGGTGATGGTTTGGCTGGTTGGTCAGAAATCGGCTCATTTGACGGAATTGTGATGGCCGCAGCCGGTTTGGCAATTCCACAAAATTTATTAGAACAATTACGCGTCGGCGGCGTCTTAGTGGCGCCGCTGGTAGTAAATCAACGTGGAACACAGCAGTTGGTTCGCATCACGCGGGTGTCTTTGCGTGAATGGCAGAACGAGTTTTTGGATGCGGTGCACTTTGTGCCGTTGTTACAGGGTACTCAGAGTACACAAAAATAGGAGTTGAAATGATGCGCATACAAAATTTAATCGCAAAGGCGACCTTGATCGCCGTGGTCGGAACGATGGGCTTGTCTGCTTGTACCACCACGCCGACGTCGGGCACTTCGGTCTCGCGTAAGGCCGATGGTGCTGGCATGTATCGGGTGCGTTCGGGTGACACCTTGTCGCTAATTGCGCGCGCAAACGGGGTGAGTGTATCGAACTTGATGGCATGGAATAATTTGACCAACCCCGATTATCTGGAGGTCGGTTGGCGTCTGCGTGTGCGTCCGAATGCTTCCGGCTCAACATCGGTGACGGCGCCAACACCAGCGCCGACGTCGGGTCGTGCGCAAGCGACCATTAACGATCCTGAAATCAAGGTCAATACCACCATCACCAATAATGTCGTGTGGAACTGGCCATCGAGCAATTCCATCATCCGCAATTTTGACGGCAACTTGACCAAAGGCGTGGTGTTTGGCGGCGATCGTGGTTCGCCGGTGTTAGCGGCGTCTGGCGGTGAAGTGATTTACGCGGGCAACAGCCTGCGCGGTTACGGCAATATGGTGGTGATCAAGCACAATGACACTTGGAGCAGTGTGTATGCGAACAATGAAGAGTTGTTCGTGCGCCAAGGTCAGCGCGTGAATGCGGGGCAAAAAATTGCCAATCAAGGCGATAGCGATGCCTCACGCACTCAGTTGTATTTCGAGGTGCGCCAAAACTCCAAACCGATTGACCCGATGCGGATTTTGCCGGGGCGTTGATTGGGCGTGGGCGTCTTTGCTTATCTTGACGATGAGCGATCTATTGGCGATTAAGCACTTAAACGGTTAAAATAATGACCTGAATATCGTATGCGCGGTGATTTTCACCGCGCTAATTTTATAGAGGGTTGTATCAAATGCGTCACAAAAGGCGAGATCAGGGGTTAATCAAGCCCGCCGAGCGAAAAATTTTTGAATACGAAGTAGAGTCCTTGGATATGGAAGGGCGTGGGATTGCGCGACACGAGGATAAAGTGGCGTTTATTGCCGGTGCTTTGCCGTATGAAACGGTGCGTGCCGAAATCACGCGCAGTAAGCCGAATTATGATGTGGCGCAAGTGATTGAGGTGCTCAAACCATCGGCATCGCGCGTGCAGCCTAAATGTTCGTATTTCGGCGTGTGCGGTGGCTGCGCCATGCAGCACGTTCACCCGCGTGCGCAAGTGGCGATCAAGCAGCGCGTGCTGGAGGATAATCTCGAACGCATTGGCAAAGTCACGCCGGAAACAATTTTACGACCGATCATGGGGCCGACGTGGCACTACCGCTATCGGGCGCGTTTGACCGCACGGCATGTATCGAAAAAAGGCTCGGTATTGGTTGGCTTTTTTGAGAAACAGCCGCGTTATGTCACCGACATGACCTCATGCCAAATTTTGCCGGAGCATGTTTCAGCATTACTGCCAATCCTGCGTGAGGTGGTGGGAAAATTGTCGATCCGTGAGCGTATGCCACAGATCGAGGTGGCCGTGGGGCAGGAAAATACGGTTTTGGTCTTTCGCAATCTGGAAAGTCTGACCGAGCCGGATGAGGTGGTTTTGCGCGAGTTTGCCGATGCGCACGGGGTGGATGTGTGGTTGCAACCCAAAGGCCCTGATACCGTCTATCCGTTTTACCCGCAGCGCGAAGCGCTGTACTACGATTTGCCCGAATTCGGCGTGCGTATGCCGTATCGCCCGACGGATTTCACACAGGTCAATTTCCATATTAATCGGGTGTTGGTGGGGCGTGCGGTGCGCTTGCTGGATGTGCAGCCGGATGAGCGCGTCGCCGATTTTTTCTGCGGTTTGGGCAATTTCACGCTGCCATTGGCGACCCGAGCGGCGCATGTGGTCGGGATTGAGGGCTCCACGCAGTTGAACGAGCGCGCCCTACAAAATGCCAAAGTCAATGGTTTGGATCACAAAACCGAGTTTCACTGCCGCAATTTGTTTGAGGTGACGGCGCATGATCTGCGAGGTTTGGGGCGCTTGGATAAATACTTGGTCGATCCGCCACGCGAGGGGGCAGAGGCCTTGTGCTTGGCGCTGGCAGATTTGGCTGAAAACGAACGTCCGCAGCGCATCGTGTATGTCTCGTGCAATCCAGGTAGTTTGGCGCGCGATGCCGGTATTTTGGTCGGAAAAGTCGGTTATAAGATTAAAAGTGCGGGCATTGTGAATATGTTCCCGCATACCGCGCACGTTGAGTCCATTGCTGTGTTTGAACGATAAGATTCGCTGTGATTGAAAGCGTGTCGAATTGATGTATTCGTTTACACAAGTAGGCAAATTTCTATTTTGGCGGTTTGTGTAAGGGGTATAATGGCGGGTGATTGGACGGTTCATTGAGCGAACAATGGACCGCAGACCCGTAGCGAATCTTTTAAGGAGAAAGCAATGACAGTAAAGACTTTGGCGCAATTGGTTGAGCAAAACGCTCTGAACGGTAAACGCGTGTTCATCCGCGCTGATTTAAACGTGCCGTTTAACGATGCGGGGCAAATTTCTGACGATACGCGTATTCGCGCATCGATTCCAGCGATCAAAATGGCTCTGGATGCCGGCGCGGCGGTGATGGTGACCTCGCACTTGGGTCGTCCGACCGAAGGCGAATTGACCGAAAAAGACTCCCTCAAACCAGTGGCTGATCGCATCAGCGAGCTGCTCGGCGGCGCTGTACCCGTGCATTTGCAAGCGAACTGGGTGGACGGTGTGAATGCGCCGGTGGGCGAAGTGGTGGTTTTGGAAAACTGCCGTTGTAACAAGGGCGAGAAAAAAGACAACGAAGAGTTGGCGCAAAAAATGGCGCAACTGTGCGATGTGTACGTGAACGACGCGTTTGGTACCGCACACCGCGCCGAAGCGACCACCCACGGGATTGCGCGTTTCGCGCCAGTGGCTGTGGCCGGCCCATTGCTGGCGGCTGAGCTGGATGCCTTGGGTAAAGCCCTGCACGCTCCGAAAAAACCTTTGGCCGCGATCGTGGCGGGCTCTAAAGTCTCAACCAAACTGACGATTTTGGAAAGCTTGGCGGACAAAGTGGATCAATTGATCGTCGGCGGTGGTATCGCCAATACCTTCATGATGGCCGCTGGTTTGCCAGTAGGTAAATCATTGGTCGAAGCGGATTTGGTGGAAGACGCCAAACGCATCATCGCCAAAATGTCAGCTCGTGGCGCGACGGTACCGATTCCAACCGATGTGGTGGTTGCCAAAGAATTCTCCAAAGACGCCGTTGCTACGGTGAAAAAAGCCGCTGATGTGGCGGAAGACGACATGATTTTGGATATTGGACCTG
>CAYZVI010000117.1:0-5118 GCA_964481695.1 uncultured Hydromonas sp.
CGGATTTTCAATCCGCTGCTCTACCAACTGAGCTACCTGGCCATCTTTTCTTGAAAATTTTCAAGAATTCAGATTATACAAGGCGTTTTAGATTTGGTCAATCACTCGGTGATAATTTTTTACAAAATCGCCGAGATTGATTTTCCAAATCAACTTTTGCCTCTAATAATCGTTTATGCTAAAGCGCTGTTGCGATTCATCGCCGCGACAAACGCGAGGAACGATGCAGTGACAATGTTTGAGTGCAAGCCCACACCATAAGTCGGTGCTTGATCCGGATGAGCGACTTGCACGTAACATACTGCTTCTTGAGATGTATTACCCACCTCTGGATGAATGTCATGCTGCGAGTACTGCGTCACGGAGAATTTAGTACCCAACGCTTGATTCAATGCGCAAGCAAAAGCAGACAACGGGCCATTACCTTGTCCTTGGATGACTTTTTCTTCGCCATTGACCACGATGGTAGCGGAAATAGTTTCCACGCCATCTTGGTGCGCAATACTGTGTTTGACATAGCGCACTTTGTCAGATGGGTTCACGAAGGTTTGCGTAAATACATCATAAATTTGCTCGCTGGTCAATTCCTTACCTGTTTCGTCAGCCAAGACTTGTACCGCGCGCGCCACTTCAACCTGAAGCAAACGTGGCAATTCAAAACCATAATCTCGTTCCAGCAGATAGGACATTCCGCCTTTACCCGACTGTGCATTGACACGAATCACCGCATCATAGCCACGACCCAAGTCGGCTGGATCAATCGGCAGATAAGGGACTTCCCACATTACGATGTCATCACCTGCTGCAGATTGGCGCTCTTTCTGACGGGTCAGACCTTTTTTAATTGCATCTTGGTGCGAACCTGAAAACGCAGTAAACACGAGTTCACCCGCCCACGGATGACGCGGGCCAACTGGAAGCTGTGTACACTCTTCAACCACTTGCACCACTTCCATGATGTTGGAGAAATCAACTTGTGGGTGGATGCCTTGAGACCAGAGATTGACTGCGAGATTGGCCAAGCACACATTACCCGTGCGTTCGCCATTACCAAACAAGCAGCCTTCCACACGATCCGCACCGGCGAGCATACCGAGTTCAGCGCAGGCCGTGCCCGTACCGCGGTCGTTGTGTGGGTGCAAACTGATGAGCACGCAATCGCGATTCGGAATGTGGGTATGGAAATACTCCACTTGATCAGCATACACGTTTGGCGTGGATACCTCGATGGTCGCCGGCAGATTGAAGATAATCTTGTTCTCTGGTGTCGCCATGCCCCAACGTTCCATCACGGCAGCACAGATTTCTACAGCAAAATCGACTTCGGTCATGCTGAAAGTTTCAGGTGAGTATTCCAAACGCCATTGAGTTTGCGGATATTGTTTGATCGCCGCCTTGATATCGTCCACCGCTTTGAGTGCCAGATCGATGGTCTCTTGGCGGTTTTTAGCAAACACCACTTCCCGAAACAGCGGGCTGGTCGCGTTATACACGTGTACGGTTGCGGTTTTTGCGCCGGCCATGGATTCAACGGTGCGATTAATCAAATCGGTACGGCCTTGAGTCAACGCCTGTATCGTCACACCATCTGGAATACGATTTTCATCAATCAAACGACGGACAAAGTCAAATTCAATCTGAGATGCAGATGGGAAGCCAAATTCGATTTCTTTATAACCCAGACGTACCAGTAAATCCCACAAACGCAATTTTTTATCAATGTCCATCGGGTCAATCAATGATTGATTGCCGTCACGCAGATCGGTAGACAACCACAGCGGCGCTTGAGTCAAACGCTTGTTAGGCCATTGACGATTTTCCAGTTTAATTTGCGGGTACTGGCGGTACTTCTTTGCCGGATCTAAAGTTCGAAAGGTATCGTTCATTTTGCACCTATAGATAAGTTAAAACATTGAATTGAAACAAACACCACATAAGAAAAAACCTCGGCACAGCGTTTGCTGAAAATTTGCCGAGGTTTGATAATCTTGGGATGCTGAATTTTTCTGGATATTTTCCTGTCTCTTCAATTCGCACACGCAAACGTCGGCTTGCTTCGCAATAGCAATGAAGCCAACAATCGCAACGAAAAGAAAGGAATGAAAAATTGAATCATGGGTACGACTATAACGTAATTTTTTTGATCCGTCAAATACGGTTGTCTATATTTTGATACACCATCCAATATGCTCACACATGCTCTCGCAACGTCGGATAAGCGGCCTTTAAATAAACCACCATGGAAATCACAGTTAACGCAGCAGCCACATAAATCAACCACGTACCGACCAAGCGTGTGTCAATACCCAGAAAAATACCGTTAAACAACAACATCGGCAAGGCCACCATCTGTACCGCGGTTTTCCATTTACCCAATTGATTCACCGCCACTGCCGTACGCGCGCCGATGCTCGCCATCCATTCGCGCAACGCAGAAATCGTGATTTCACGCCCGATGATGATCAACGCAATCAAACCATGCACGCGCTGATCGTGTACCAATACGATTAAACACGCCGCCACCAGCAATTTGTCTGCGACTGGATCGAGAAATGCGCCAAACGAGCTGGTTTGATTCCATTTACGCGCCAAATAGCCATCGAACCAATCCGTCACCGCAGCGACCACGAACAACACCGTCGCCAATACATCGCGCACCGCGCCATAGTGATCAAATGGCGCATAGTAAATAGCGACCAACAAAGGGATGGCAATGACGCGCGCCCACGTCAGAATAATTGGAATATTGACCGGCATAAACAAAGGCTTTCTGCTGTTATTTTTTACTTAACCCACATTCTAATCGGTTTTAATCCATCCGTGCATCATCGTGCAATTGTTTATAGATTTCTTGCGCTAATTTTTCGGAAATACCGTCGACTTGCGCCAAATCCGGCACGCTGGCGTTTTTTACGCCAGCCAAACCGCCAAAACGCTTGAGCAAGGCAGAGCGACGTTTCGCGCCCACACCTTCGATTTCTTCCAGACGCGATACATTGCGTGCTTTCGCCCGCGCTGCGCGCATGCCGGTGATGGCGAAACGATGCGCCTCATCGCGAATCTGCGCGATGAGCATCAGAGCCTGCGACATTTTGCCCAGCTTCACCTCAGACCGCCCATCTGCGAATACCAAGGTTTCCAAACCGATCTTGCGTCCCTCACCCTTCGCCACGCCAACCAGCACACTTAAATCCAAGCCCAAACCCTCGAACACCTCGCGTGCCACGGACAGTTGCCCTTTACCACCATCCACCAGTACCACATCCGGCATGTGTTTGGCGAACTCATCACTGCCTTCGGTTTGCAGCAGCGCGATTTTCTCATAGCGCCGTTGCAGCACCTGTTTCATCGCGGCGTAGTCGTCGCCGGCGGTGATATTTTTGATGTTATAGCGACGGTATTCATTGTTCTGCATCGTATGGTTGTGATACACCACACACGAGGCTTGCGCCGCTTCGCCCGATGTGTGACTGATATCAAAGCACTCGACACGAAATTCAGCTTTTTCCTCGTCGGATTCAAGCTCCAGCCGCAACACTTTGAGCAAATCTTCGGTGCGTGCTTTGGCACTGGCGGATTCCTGCATTCGACGCGACAGGGCTAATGAGGCGTTATTGATCGCCATTTTCAACCAGATTTTACGCTGACCGCGCGGCTGTTTGATCCAAGCAAGCTGTCGCTCCAAACTGTCGTGCAGCAATTCACGCACTTCTTTCGATGGCAACAATGCGCCAATAATCACACGCGGTGCTTCACTACTCAGATAATGCTGACTGATGAACGCGTCCAATACATCCTGTTCCGTACAATCCTGCGTATGCTGCGGGAAAAACGCCTTGTCGCCGAGATGGCGTCCACCGCGCACCATCGCCAAATTTACACAATAACGCGCATCCGACTGCACCACCGCGATGATATCGGCATCGGTGTCATCACCAGTGGATTCGACCGCCTGCTGTTTCATCATATTCGATAACGCGGCGATTTTGTCACGGTACTGCGCCGCGGTTTCAAAATCCAGCGCACCGGCTGCCACCTGCATTTTTCCTTGCAAATCATGCAGTACCTCATCTGATTCACCCCGCAGAAATTTAATGCTTGCCGAGACATCTTCAGCATACTCCGATGCGCTGATCAGCCCAACGCACGGTGCGGTGCAACGGTCAATCTGGTACAGCATGCACGGACGCGAGCGATTGCGATAAACGGTTTCGTCACAGGTGCGCAGGCGAAATACTTTTTGCAGCAGTTTGATGCTTTCTTTGACCGCGTAGCCATTGGGAAAAGGACCAAAATACTGGTGCACTTTATCTACCGCGCCTCGGTAGTAGAGCATACGCGGAAACTCGTGCCGCGTCATTTTGAGAAACGGGTAGGATTTATCATCGCGAAATAGGATGTTATAACGAGGGGCGAGCGTTTTAATCAAATTGTTTTCGAGCAACAACGCTTCGGTTTCGGTGCGCGTCACGGTCACATCGACGTGTGCGATTTTTTGCACCATCAGCGCAATGCGCGGCGACAAGCTCGCCTGACGTTGAAAATAGCTGGTTACACGTTTTTTCAAATCTTTGGCTTTGCCAACATACAGCACCTCGCCCTGCATGTCGATATGCCGATACACGCCGGGCAAATGCGGTAAATTGGCTAATAACTCACTCGGGTCAAATGTTGATTCTTCCGAAGTTTTGATTGAGTCATTTTGTATGGATTGCTCTGGCAAGAGTGATTGGTGTTGTTTCATATTAAGATTGGATTCAGAATATTTTTGCAGTTGGAATAATGCCTGAGTTTGAATTTTTTTGAGGAAGTTTTTTTAGTTAAAACCAACGTACTAACGTAAAAATACTTGCGAAATGTAACCGATTCCATTTTGCTGGATTTTGAGCGGTATTTTTTGTGTTTTGAGCAACAAACCTTGTAAATTCCTAATAATTTCATTCGCGACAAAAGGATTACTCAGTTAAAATACCAAAGTTACAATTTTGTGACAAATATGAATTTGTCATTAATATTGACTGTGTTTTTCGATGTTCTTGCTTTAATTCAACGACCTATCTAAAGATAAAGGCCTACCATGTTTAATCGTTTCATGCCAAAAGAAGGTAAATTTTTCAC
>CAYZVI010000118.1:0-5094 GCA_964481695.1 uncultured Hydromonas sp.
AAACGTACTTTTATCAATCAATCTGTAAACAACCCGATTAGTTCTTACAGATAAGTATTTTGTGCCATCTTGAACTTTCTATTGAATAGAATAAACGCAGATAACGGATTGATACTTAATTAATATCCAATCCGTTGCCATCACTATTAATCAACTTTTTAAGCCGGCAATGCATTCAACTGCGCTTGCAGTTTCTCCAAAGTACCACTGAACTCAGCCACACGTTTTTTCTCTTGCTCAATCACCGCTGGCGGCGCTTTGGCAACGAAGTTTTCATTGTTCAGCTTGCCATTGGCTTTGTTGATTTCGCCTTGCAGACGCGCGATTTCTTTGCCCAAGCGTTCGCGTTCGGCTTTTACATCAATTTCAACTTTGAGCATCAGCGATACGTCACCGACCACTTGTACCGGTGCGCCGACCGCGTCCGGCAGCGTCGCGCCGACAGTGACTTCGGAGAGCTTGGCCAGTGTTTTGAGATACGGCGCGAAGGCACGCAACTTGGCTTGCTGCTCGGCGCTGGAGGCGATGAACAGAGGGGCTTTTTGTGCTGGTGACAGATTCATTTCGCCACGCAGATTACGCGTCGCGTCAATCAGCTTTTGCAATTCACCCATCCATGCGTCGGCCTCAGGGCGGATTTTGCTCGGCTCGGCTTGCGGGTAGGCGGCGAGCATGATGGAGTCGGTGCGTTTTTTGTTTGCCAATTCGGCGACAGTTTGCCAAAGTTCTTCGGTGATGAATGGCATGATCGGGTGCATCAGGCGCAAGGTCGCTTCCAACACGCGCAGCAGCGTGCGGCGGGTGGCGCGTTGCTGTGCAGGTGTGCCGGTTTGCAGGGCGACTTTGGCCAACTCGACGTACCAGTCACAGTAGCTGTTCCAGACGAATTGATACAGATGCTGCGCGATCAGATCGAGGCGGTACTCTGGGAAGAGTTTGTTAATTTCGGCTTCGACGCGTTGCAATTCATTGATGATCCAGCGATCGACCGGCGAGTAGTCAAGGTAGCCGCTGCTGAGGTTTTCAAAGTTGGCCTCAGTCACGAATTCGCTGATCTCGGCGTTGACCGCTTGGTTTTCAGTCGGCTCGATGTCGATGTGTGGTGCGTCGGTGCGACGTGGCGGTTCGGTCACGCCGCAGTCTTGGCCTTCGCAGTTCATCAGGACGAATCTCGTCGCGTTCCACAACTTGTTACAGAAGTTGCGGTAGCCTTCGCAGCGTTTGGAGTCGAAATTAATGCTGCGTCCTTGCGTCGCGAGCGAGGCGAAGGTGAAGCGCAGTGCGTCGGTGCCGTACGCCGGAATGCCGTTCGGGAATTCTTTTTCGGTGGCTTTGCGCACTTGCGGCGCGGTCTCGGGGCGACGTAGACCAGTGGTGCGTTTGTCCAGCAGAGGTGCGAGTTCGATACCGTCAATCAGGTCAACCGGATCGAGGACATTACCCTCGGACTTGGACATTTTTTTGCCTTCCGCGTCGCGGATCAGGCCGTGTACGTAGACGGATTTGAACGGTACTTTGCCGGTGAAATATTTTGTCATCATCACCATGCGTGCAACCCAGAAGAAAATGATGTCGTAGCCGGTGACGAGCACGGATGACGGCAGGAAATGCTCTAAATCAGGCGTTTTCTCCGGCCAGCCAAGCGAGGAGAACGGCACGAGCGCGGAGGAGAACCACGTATCGAGCACATCGTCTTCGCGACGCAGTGCGCCGGTGTGGCCCGCGGCTTTGGCCTGTGCTTGTGCATCGGTCTCGGTGCGTGCGACGAAGACTTCGCCTTGCTCGCCATACCACGCGGGGATTTGGTGTCCCCACCAGAGTTGGCGTGAGATGCACCAGTCTTGGATGTTTTCCAGCCAGTGGTTGTAGGTGCTGTTCCAGTTCTCGGGAATCAGTTTGATTTCGCCGCTGTTCACCGCAGACAGGGCAGGCTCAACGATGGCGGTTTTGCCTTTTTGGGTCAAATCCATGAACCATTGGTCGGTGAGCATCGGTTCGATCACCACGCCGGTGCGGTCGGATTTCGGCTGCATCAATTTGTGTGGCGCAGTTTTAACGAGTAACCCCTGCTGTTTCAAATCCTCAATAATTTGCTTACGCGCGGCGAAACGATCCATACCGCGATAGGCTTCGGGCGCGTTCGCGTTGATGGTCGCGTCCAGATTCATGATCGAGAGCAGTTCCAAACCGTAACGTTGGCCCACAGCGTAGTCGTTGAAATCATGCGCAGGGGTAATTTTCAGTGCGCCGGTACCGAACTCGGGGTCGGCGTATTCGTCGGCGATGATTGGGATGGTGCGGTTGCACAGCGGCAGAATCACTTGTTTGCCGATGAGTTTTTGATAACGCACATCGTCTGGGTGTACACAGATTGCCATGTCGCCCAGCAAAGTTTCGGGGCGGGTGGTGGCGATGGTAATGCCGTTCCACGTTTCGGTATGGCCGTCTTTGTCCGTGATGGTTTGTGCGCCGTCGACGAACGGGTAATTGATGTGCCACATATGGCCATCGACTTCAACGGTTTCCACTTCGAGGTCGGATACCGCTGTTCCCAATACAGGATCCCAGTTGACCAGACGTTTACCACGGTAGATCAGGCCGTCTTCGTACAAGCGCACGAAGACTTCGGTCACGGCCTTGGACATTTTTTCGTCCATGGTGAAATACTCGCGCGACCAGTCAATGGACGAACCCATGCGGCGAATTTGCTGGCTGATGATGTTGCCCGATTGGTCTTTCCACTCCCAGACTTTTTTCGTAAAGTCGGCGCGGCCGAGGTCGTGGCGATTCACGCCTTGCGCGGCGAGTTGGCGTTCGACCACGATTTGCGTCGCAATCCCCGCGTGATCGGTGCCCGGAATCCACGCAGCGTCTTTGCCACTCATGCGGGCGTGGCGCATGCACGCGTCCATCACGGTTTGGTTGAACGCGTGCCCCATGTGCAGCGTACCGGTGACGTTCGGTGGCGGCAGGAAAATGCTGTAGGCTTCCTTGTCCGCGTGCACCGTGGCTTGGCCGTAGCCGCGCTCTTCCCACACGGGGCGCCAGTGCGATTCAATCGGTGCGGGTTCAAAGGATTTGGCCAATGCGTCGAGTTTCGGGGTGTTTGAGGTGTTGCTCATGATGTGTTAATTGGTTTTCAGTCTAATGTAAAAATCCACGGAAATGCCGTGGAGCGCGAATGACGCATGTGTTTAAGTGCCGATATTATAAGGGTTTTGTGCCAGACTGGGGCTGAAATCAACGTTTTGCTCGTGTTGGATCGCTGCTGCATGGTTGATTGGGTGTGTAAAAAAACACGGACCTAGAGCACATAGTGAACGAAAAAATGGCATGATGCTCACACATGCTTGCATGTACTTGACTTTGAAAGGAGATTTTATGAAGAAATTGACTCAATTGTCCGTTGCGGTATCAACTGTTTTATTCATGGCAACCAGCGCATTTGCACAACAAGCACCACAACCCCAACCAGGTCCAGGATGTGATCCGGCTGCGGTTCAATGTGATATGGCGAAAAAGCCATTGGCCAAAAAGCCTATGAAAAAAATGAAAAAGGTGAAAAAACCGATGCGCGCACATGCGCCGCGTAAACCGGCTCCAGCACCAGCGCCAGCACCGGTTCCTGCTAAGCCTGTGGCTCCACCGGCTCCGTAATGATGGATTGCCATTGATCGCGCAGATGCGATCTAAAAAACGCCACCATTTTAATAGGGTGGCGTTTTTTGTTTCAGGGTGTGAGATACCGGATGGAGCTGGGCATCATTTCTTTTTAACCGATGTTGTCGGTTTGGCAAACTTCGGATTGGAGTTGCCCCAGACGGTGTACAGATCCGCCAGCAATGCTCCATTGATATCCTCCACTTCGCTTTGCGTGATTTGTGCCTCACCTTGGCTGCCGTACAGTACGACTTCATCACCCGCCGTGATGTCTGGATAATCCGTCACATCGACCATTGTGGTATTCATCGAGACTTTGCCCACGACTGGAACACGATGGCCGCGAATCAGGACATGCCCTTTATTGGTAAACACGCGACGATAGCCGTCGGAGTAGCCCATCGGTAGATTGGCCAAGCGCGAGTCGCGGGTCAAGGTGAAGGTGCGGTCATAGCCGACGGTGTTGCCTTTCGGATAGGTGTTTACACTGGCGACGTTGGTTTTGAACGCCATGATTTTTTTATACTCGGTGTGCTCAGGAATGGTGTCGCCGTACAGCAGACCACCTGGGCGAACCATATCCATACGTGCTTCAGGCACGGCCAGGGTGGCAAATGAGTTCGCGGTATGCAGGGTGAGTTTGCTGCGATCCAATTTCGCCGCTTGGATTAACCACGTGGTTTCGGATTTGAATGCGGCCAAGCCTTTTTCAACATCGGATTTCTCTTCCACTGGGAAATGCGTCATGATGCCGGTAGTTTTCAGATGCGGTAAATGCGTGATGGCCAAGGCCGCTTGCTTGCCTGCTTCGGTGCTCAAATCCAAGCCGTTGCGACTCATGCCGGCGGAGTTGAGCGCGAGATGATAGTTCAGCGTTTTACCCAATTTTCCCGCCATTTGGCTGACAGCAGTGGCGGTATCGGGATTGCCGATCAATTCGGTCATATTGTATTTCATACCGTCGCGGATTTCGTTCAGCGTCGCAGTGCGCACGCGGATGATTTGTCCTTTGTAGCCGGAGGCGCGTACCGCACGGGCTTCTTCGTTGCTGGCGATGGCTACACACGGCACTTTCATTTTAATGACGCTGGGCATGAGCAGGCTGATGCCGTTGCCGTAGGCGTCGGCTTTCATGACGGCGCAGACTTTCGAGCTGCCTTGCAATTGACTTTGTAGGGTGGCGATGTTTTGCTCAAAGGCTTTGGTATCGATTTCTAACCATGAGTTGACTTTGTGTTGCGCCAGCGCACTGTTGGGGGTGGGGTGTGTATCCAGCATGGGTGCGGCAAAGCTGGGGGTGGCGAATGCGGCGGCGATGCACAGCGCCATCCATTTAATGGTAGGTTTCATTATTGTGTCTCCCGAATATCAAGATTGAAAAATCAAGGTCAAACCGATTGGTTTGACGTATTAGGGTAATGGATTTTGGCAGGC
>CAYZVI010000119.1:0-5023 GCA_964481695.1 uncultured Hydromonas sp.
TCATCAGCGTACCGGCAAAACGATAATCCTCTGTATCCCGGCCATCGCAGACACATACCCACACCACTCGTCGCATACAACAAAGCTGGGTTGCAATCATGCTAACCCAGCCTAACAATCCCCACGAACAGTGTTTGTATTATTGCTGCTCGGGCTGCTTTAACGCCGCCGCCAACGCCGCGCCCAGCACCGCATTGTTTTTCACCAGCGCGATATTGGTGGCGAGGCTGCGTCCTTCGGTGAGCTGCTTGATGCGTTCGAGCAGGAACGGTGTGACGGCTTTGCCGCCGATGCCTTGCGCGTCGGCTTCGCGCAGGGCTTGTTCGGTCATGGCGTCGATTTCGGCTTTCGGCATGGCGTGCGCTGCGGGCACGGGGTTGGCGACGACCACGCCGCCGTTCAGGCCGAGCGTCCATTTGGTCTGGATGAAGTCGGCCAATTCAGCCGCGCTGTCGAGTTGAAAATCGGCATTCAGGCCACTGTCGCGGGTGAAAAAAGCAGGGAATTGCGCTTGGCCGATGCTGACCACGGGCACACCGTGGGTTTCCAAATACTCCAACGTCAATGGCAAATCCAAAATCGACTTTGCGCCCGCACAAACGACGGCGACCGAAGTGTGCGCTAACTCCTGTAAATCCGCCGAGATGTCAAAACTGCTTGCCGCGCCACGATGCACGCCACCGATGCCGCCGGTGACGAACACGCGAATGCCCGCCAGCTCGGCGCAAATCATGGTGGCGGCGACGGTGGTCGCGCCGAGTTTGCGTTGGCTCAAAACGTAGGGTAAATCGCGCCGGCTGACTTTGAGCACGCCGGCGGTGTTGCCGAGTTGTTCGAGTTGCGCATCGGACAAGCCCACGCAGATTTTGCCGTCCATGATGGCGATGGTGGCGGGAACTGCGCCGCCGTTGCGGATGATTTGCTCGACTTCGCGCGCGGTTTGCACGTTTTGCGGATACGGCATGCCGTGCGAGATGATGGTGGATTCGAGCGCAACGATGGGCTGGCCTGCGGCGCGCGCGGCGCGGACCTCTTCGGAGAAAACGAGTAGCGATTGCATGGAGGTTCCTTGTGTGATTAAGCGGAATGTGTGACTGGGTTAAAAACCTGCGCGTTTAAATCGGGCAGTACGCTGTGCTCGGATTGCACGGTCAGGGCGGACAGCGCGATGCCGTGCGCGCAGGCTTGGCGCAAATCGTCCGGCGACTGGTACAGCGACCAACAGACGGCGGCGGAAAAGGCGTCGCCCGCGCCGGTGACGTCGCGCACTTCGACCGGCGGCGCGGACAATGCGTGCAGCGTGTCGCCTGCGGTGTACAGTACGCCGGCCGCGCCGCGCGTGACGATGAGTTGGCGCGCGCCTTGGGCTTGGACTTCGCGGCAGGCGGCGGCGATTTCTGTATCGCTGTTCAATGCCCGACCGACGCGTGCTTGCAGTTCGCCCACGTTCAATATCAATAGGCTCAGGCCGTGCAAATCCGCGGGCAAATTCGCCATTTTCGGCTCGGACACGGCGACGATGATGAGTGGCGTGGCGTTGTTGTGCGCATCGTTGAGCAAGGTCGCAACGCTGTCCGCAGGCAGGTTCAAATCCGCCACTGTCAAGCCCGCTGCCATGCGCTGCGCGGCGCATTGGCGTAACCAGTCGGGGGTTTGCCGCGCGCACACGTCCATATGTGCGAGCGCGAGCAGCATTTCGCCCGTATTGTCGAGTACGGCGGTGTAGTTGCCGCTGCTCATGCCCGCGACGCGCAAGCAGCCGCTGGTGTCGACGCCGAGCTGCTGCATGGATTCGAGCAGGTGCTCGCCGGCGGCGTCTTGTCCGATGGCGGTGAGCAGTTGCGTCGGTGCGCCGAGACGCGCGAGGTTTTCGGCGACGTTGCGCGCCACGCCGCCGAAGGTTTCACGCACGCTGACCGGATTGGACGTGCCCATCACCAAGGGCTGCAAGGTGTGTACTTTGCGGTCAATGTTCGCACCGCCGATGCAGACGATCGGGCGGCGCGCCTGCGGCAGGACGTAGGCGCGGCCAAGAATCAGCCCTTCGCGCGTGAGTGAGGCGATGTGGCCGGCGACCGCCGAGCGCGAGATGCCGATTTGCTCGGACAATTCCTGTTGCGAGACGTGCGGGTTGTGGCGGATGAGTTCGAGGATGCGTTGTTTGGGCGTGGTTTTGGTCATGTTCGGCTCGAGGATTTTTCAAACATTTGTTTTTAATTCTGAACTTTTATTTGTATTTTGTCAAGTTAAGTGTAATTTTGCTTAAAAAATAAGCAAATATGTATTGAAAACGGCTCACCCACCCCAAAATATTCTTCAGCACAGGGCGCATCTCCTGATTGAGCCCTTCACAGACTGGAGAAAATATTATGAATTTAGAAAAACTCACCACCAGCTTTCAAAACGCCTTGCAGCGTTCGCAAAGTCTGGCCGGCGAACGCGGGCACGCCTCGATTGACGCGGCGCATGTGTTCTCGGCGATGGTCGACGACTTGGACAGCAGCGTGCCTGCGCTGTTGCGCTACGGCGGCGTCGATCTGGCGCGCGTGCGCAGCGAGGTTAAAAAGGCGTTGGACAATCTACCGACGGTCGAGCAATCCGGCATGCCGATGCTCGCATCCGATTTGGTGCAGATTTTAACCCGCGCCGAGCAACACGCGCAAAAGTACGGCGACAGCTACGTCGCCTCCGAGATGTTTTTGCTCGCCTTATTGGACGCGCAAAGCAAACACAACTTGAAAAAAGCATTGAACGGCATGGGGCTGAACGAAAAAACCCTATTGGCCGCCATCGAAAGCATACGCAAAGGAAAAAACGTGGACAATCCAAACGCAGAAAACACCCGCGAAGCACTGAAAAAGTACACGCTCGATTTGACCGAACGCGCCCGCAGCGGCAAGCTCGATCCGGTGATCGGGCGCGACGATGAAATTCGCCGTACGATCCAGATTTTGCAACGTCGCAGCAAAAACAATCCGGTGCTCATCGGTGAACCGGGCGTGGGCAAAACCGCCATTGTCGAAGGCTTGGCGCAGCGCATTGTCAACGAAGAAGTGCCGGATAGCCTGATAAACAAACGCATTTTGGTGCTCGACATGGCCGCGCTGCTGGCCGGCGCGAAATACCGCGGTGACTTTGAAGAACGCCTCAAAGCCGTGCTCAACGAAGTCGAACAAGATGCCGGGCAAACCATCATGTTCATCGACGAGATTCATACTATGGTCGGCGCGGGCAAAGCCGAAGGCGCGATCGACGCGGGCAATATGCTCAAACCGGCCTTGGCGCGCGGCGATCTGCACTGCATCGGCGCGACCACGTTGAACGAATACCGTGAGTCTTTGGAAAAAGACGCCGCGCTCGAACGGCGTTTCCAAAAAGTCATGGTCGACGAGCCGAGCGTCGAATCCACGATTGCGATTTTGCGCGGTTTGCAGGAAAAATACGAAGTGCACCACGGTGTCGAAATCACCGACCCGGCGATCGTCGCGGCCGCTACGTTGTCGCACCGCTACATCACCGACCGCTTTTTACCCGACAAAGCGATCGACCTGATCGACGAAGCCGCCGCGCGCATCAAAATCGAGATTGACTCCAAACCCGAATCCTTGGACAAACTCGATCGCCGCCTGATTCAGCTCAAAATCGAACGCGAAGCGGTCAAACGCGAAGAAGACGAAGCCTCCAAACAACGGCTGCAACTGATCGAAACGCAAATTACCGAGCTTGAAAAAGAACTCGCCGAGCTGGAGGAAATCTGGCGCACCGAAAAAGCGCAAGCGCAAGGCAGCGCGCAGATCAAAGAGCAAATCGACAACCTGCGCGGTGAAATGATCGAACTGCAACGTCAAGGCAAACTCGACAAAGTCGCGGAAATCCAATACGGCAAACTGCCCGAACTGGAACAGCAACTGGCGAAAACCGAGCAAGCTGAGCAACAAATGCAGGGCAAACCGCGTTTGCTGAAAACCCAAGTCGGCGTCGATGAAATCGCCGAAGTGGTCAGCCGCGCGACCGGCATTCCCGTGTCGAAAATGATGCAGGGCGAGCGCGAAAAACTGCTCGCGATGGCCGCGCACCTGCACGAACGCGTCGTTGGTCAGGACGAAGCGGTGCAAAAAGTCGCCGACGTGGTTACCCGTTCGCGCGCCGGCCTGTCCGACCCGAACAAACCATACGGCTCCTTCCTGTTCCTCGGCTCGACCGGCGTGGGCAAAACCGAGCTGTGCAAAGCCTTGGCACAATTTTTGTTCGACTCCGAAGACCACCTGATCCGCATCGACATGTCTGAGTACATGGAGAAACACTCCGTCGCGCGGCTGATCGGCGCGCCGCCGGGCTACGTCGGCTACGAATCGGGCGGCTATCTGACCGAGCAGGTGCGACGCAAACCGTACAGCGTGATATTGTTTGACGAAGTGGAAAAAGCGCATCCGGATGTGTTCAACGTCTTGCTGCAAGCATTGGACGACGGCCGCATGACCGACGGACAAGGGCGCACGGTCGACTTTAAAAACACCGTGATGGTCATGACCTCGAACCTCGGCTCGCAAGAAATCGCACGGCTGGCCGAATCCGGCACGCCGGACGACGCGATTGCCATCGCGGTGATGGAGGAAGTGAAACACTACTTCCGCCCCGAATTCATCAACCGGATTGACGAAGTCGTAGTGTTCCACGGTCTGAGCGCGGACAACATCCAAGGGATTGCAAAGATTCAATTGCAACGCTTGGCCGCGCGCCTGATCGACCAAGAAATGACGCTGAACGTGACCGACGCAGCCGTCGCAGCCATCGCGCAAGAAGGCTTCGATCCGGCCTACGGCGCGCGCCCTCTCAAACGCGCGATTAGCCAACACATCGAGAATCCGCTGGCACGCGCGATTTTGGCGGGGCAATATGCGCCGAAAGACACGGTGACGGTGGATTACCGCGACGGCGAATTTGTGTTTACTTAAACATTGGAATCACCTTATCTGTAAGAACTAATCGGGTTGTTTACAGATTGATTGATAAAAGTACGTTT
>CAYZVI010000120.1:0-5017 GCA_964481695.1 uncultured Hydromonas sp.
TGCGGGTCATGATGCCTTTACCCGGCATGGTTTGCGCTTCGATGGTGAGCAGCTCTCCACCGACTTCAGTCCATGCCAGCCCTGTCACTTGACCGACTTTGTTTTCGGTTTCTGCAATGCCGAAGCTGAAGCGGCGCACGCCGAGATAGCTATCGAGGTTGCTGCTATCGACTTTGATTTTTTTCTGCTTTGGATTGAGCAAAATCATTTTCACGGCTTTGCGGCAGATTTTCGAGATATCGCGTTCGAGCGATCGCACACCGGCTTCGCGTGTGTAGTAGCGAATGATGTCACGCAGCGCATCCGTCGTGACGCTCAACTCACCCGTGCGCAAGCCGTTGTTTTTGATCTGTTTGGGTAACAGGTATTTGGTCGCGATCGAGAGTTTTTCATCTTCGGTGTAGCCGGACAGACGAATGGTTTCCATCCGATCGAGCAAAGGCCCCGGGATATTGAACGAGTTCGACGTCGCGAGGAACATCACGTCCGACAAGTCGTAATCCACCTCAACGTAATGATCGGCAAAAGTATGGTTTTGCTCAGGATCGAGCACTTCGAGCATCGCAGAAGCCGGATCGCCACGGAAGTCCTGCCCCATTTTGTCAATCTCATCGAGCAGGAACAAGGGGTTTTTCACGCCGACTTTAATCAGACTCTGGACGATTCGCCCCGGCAACGCACCAATGTAGGTACGGCGGTGGCCGCGAATTTCCGCCTCGTCGCGCACGCCACCGAGCGCCATGCGCACATATTTGCGATTGGTCGCACGGGCAATGGATTGACCCAATGAGGTTTTGCCCACACCCGGAGGACCAACCAGACAGAGGATCGGGGATTTGTTTTTCTCGGCACGCTGTTGCACTGCGAGGTATTCAATCACACGTTCTTTGACTTTTTCGAGGCCGTAGTGGTCTTCGTCCAGCACTTTTTGCGCGCGTGCCAGGTCTTTATTGACCTTGGTGGTTTTTTTCCACGGAATCGAGGCGAGCGTTTCGAGATAAGTGCGCACCACGCCCGCTTCGGCGGACATTGGTGACATGAGCTTGAGTTTTTTCAGCTCAGAATCGGCTTTGTCCTGCGCTTCTTTCGGCATTTTGGCGGCAAGGATTTTTTTCTCCAGCTCTTCCATATCGGCGCCGTCTTCGCCTTCACCCAACTCTTTTTGAATCGCTTTGACTTGCTCGTTCAGGTAGTATTCACGCTGGCTTTTCTCCATTTGGCGCTTGACACGGCCACGGATGCGTTTTTCCACTTGCAGGATGTCGATTTCGACTTCGAGCTGGCGTAATACATTTTCCAAACGGGTTTTAACGCTGCGCAATTCGAGCATTTCTTGCTTGATTTCGAGTTTGATCGGTAGATGCGCAATGATGGTATCGGCCAAATGCGATCCATCATCAATCGTCGCCAGCGAGTTCAAAATCTCAATCGGAATTTTTTTATTGAGTTTGATGTAGGACTCGAACTGTGCCAATACGGTGCGGCGCAAGGCCTCTACCTCGGCATTATCATTGTCGGTATCAGCCAACACTTCAACTTCGGCTTGCATGAAGTTGTCATCGTCCATGACTTTGGTCAGCAAGGCGCGTGATTTGCCCTCGACCAGCACTTTGACTGTGCCATCTGGCAGTTTCAGTAGTTGGACGATGCGCGACACGCAGCCGATGCGGTACACGTCATCCACCTTCGGATTGTCGTTCTCGGGGAATTTTTGCGCGACCAAAACCACCGTTTGATTGCGTTCCATCGCAGTTTCTAATGCGCGAATGGATTTTTCACGCCCGACAAACAGCGGTACGACCATGTGCGGCAATACCACGACATCGCGCAATGGTAGTAGTGGATAAGCCTCCGGCTGCGTACGAGGAGGCGATTGTTTATCCGAGTTTGCAGCCTCATTTGTCGCTGGCTGAATGTTTTCTGGGTGATCTTGTGACATAGAGACTCCTACTGCGTGGATTTGCCCACGTTTATTCAATCTGTAAGCGAGGTATTGTGAATAGTTTAATGGTTTTTAAGCCTTTCAGCATGACACCATTTAATCGAGTGTCAAAGGATTTAGCTAAAAACAATTTTGCCCTTCACCTCATGCTAGGGAGCACATGAGGGCAAAGGGCAAAAATTCAAGTACGGATTAGAAATACAACTCGATCAAATGGCTTGATTGCTAAAGGTGTTACAGCTATTCGGATCAGCGCTTTGCAAACCTTGTTTGAACCAGCGCATACGCTGCTCGGACGAGCCGTGGGTAAAACTGTCTGGTACGGCGTAGCCTTGCGAGCTTTTTTGCAGATAGTCGTCACCAATTTTATGCGCGGCGTTCATACCTTCTTGAATATCGCCATCTTCCAAAATTTGGTATTTTTGATTGGCGCGCGCGGCCCACACACCCGCATAACAATCGGCTTGCAGCTCCATACGTACCGATAGATTATTGGCTTGCGCTTCTGAAACGCGATTACGCATTGAGCTGACTTTACCTTCGATACCCGTCAAATATTGCACATGGTGGCCAACTTCATGCGCAATCACATAGGCTTGTGCAAAGTCACCTTTGGCACCCATTTGCTGTTCGAGTTCTTTGAAAAATGCCAAATCCAAATAGATTTTTTGATCGCCTGGACAATAAAATGGCCCTGCCGCAGCTTGTCCCAGACCACATGCGGTCTGTGTACGACCGTTGTACAAAACCATCGTAGGCGCAGGATATTTACCACCAAAGGCTTCGTTCCAGACTTCTTTGGTGCTTTGCAATACTTTAGAGGCAAACACCGCTTGCTCATCGGCCGTGCGTAAACCTTTGGTACCTGAAGAGGATGCTTGCTGAGAGCCGCCGGTCATGCTGTTGATGGCACTCACCGTGGTCAAGGTTGTGGTTGGGCTGATGCCAAAGACAAAGTACGCTACTGCCGCTAGAATCATGCTGCCAATACCCACACGCCCTGCACCACTGCCTAAAATCCCACCGCCAGATGATGAACCACGACGATCTTCAATGTCATCACTTTGCTGTAACGGATCCAAACGCATAATCGTTTCCTTCTTCAAATAAATCAAAACTGCTGTATTTTACCCAATTTATACGCATTTGGGCTATTCTGCCACACCGCGCTGACGCACGGTTTCAAACAAACACACGCCAGAGGCAACCGATACATTCAAACTCGAAACCGAACCAGCCATCGGGATATTCACCAACTCATCACAGTGCTCGCGCGTCAAACGACGCATGCCTTCGCCCTCCGCGCCCATCACCCACGCAATCGGTCCTGCCACCTGAGACTGATACAGACTTTTTTCTGCCTGATCATCGGTGCCGACCACCCAGATGTCGTATTCCTTGATTTCACGCAAAGTACGCGCCAAATTCGTCACCATAATGTACGGCACATGCTCTGCAGCACCTGAGGCGACTTTCGCCACCGTCGCATTGATACCAACAGCTTTGTCTTTCGGCGCAATTACCGCATGCACGCCGGCCGCATCGGCTACGCGCAAACACGCCCCGAGGTTATGCGGATCGGTCACGCCGTCCAACACCAGTAAAAACGGCGGTTCGGAGACGTTTTCCAGTACATCATCCAAGCTATGCGCCAGCGGTATATCATCCACCAGTGCCGCTACGCCCTGATGACGCGAATGTCCGACCAAACCATCCAAACGGTGTCGTTCCACAATGCGCGGCTCAATCCGCGCCTGCGCCAGCATACCGATGAAGTTTTGCATGCGTTTGTCTGCTCGATTGCTCTCGACGTAAACTTCTTGCACACTGCGTGCCGCCACCCGCAAACGCGCCTGCACCGCATGAAAACCAAACAATAATTTTTGCGCCATTCTTTTCTTTCTTCAATATATTGGTATTGTACCGTACTTCAAGTAGCCTACCTGATAAAAAGGCATAGAACCCGATACCGTTTTTATGATTAATTGATAAAGGCGACACAGCCAAGCAAAGGGGGTATTGCTCAGGTTAATTGACGCCTTCAAATGAATTTTGATAAACAACTAGACCGCTGCATTATCTGCGGATGGGACAGCCTCTTCGACTACTTTTGGTGCAGGTCTGAGCGTAAACACATCTACTTCATGCTCTCGCAAAACGCGCCATGCCGCCAAATTTACATCGGAAATAGCATTCAAGCGACCATTTTCAGGATCAATCAGCCACCACGTGATTTCTAAAATATAACCTTTATCACTAATTGAAGATAGTAATACGCGTGGTGGCGGTGTCTCAGCAATACGTGGCAAAGTTTTGACTGCTTGCACAATCTTATCCATGAGAAATTCCAGATCAATATCGTAATTCACTGGAATTTGGGTGCTGAGCCAATTTTTCTTATCACGCAAAGTCCAGTTCACCACATTATTGATCACCAAGTTTTCATTCGGAATCAATATTTCATCACCGCTTGGCCCTTCGATCAAGGTATAACGAGAATTGATCGTGCGCACAATCCCACGCGTACCATCGGATGTGCTGATTAAATCACCGATGCGAATACCGCGCTCAAGCAACATCACAAAACCGGACACATAATTACTGGCAATTTTTTGTAGACCCAGACCAATCCCCACACCGAGCGCACCACCAAACACCGACAGTACGGTTAGATCAATACCCGAAGCCGACAAGCTCAGCAAAACCGCAAACACCAGTAATAGACCTTTGATAAAGCGCACCAAAACCAGACGTGCAGATAAATCAACACTGGCAAATTTTGGACCTGGCTGAGTCAATAGCAGACTCTCAACCTCATGCGACAGCCACTGCACCAACAGCCACAGCACCACCAACGTCAATACCAGCGTGATACCATCCAGCACGGAAATATTCACCTTGCCTAAATGCAGGCTCCAGCTATCCAAGCGTTTGAGTACACTATCCAGCTTACCAATGTAGTCCAGGAACATCATGCCCCAGATAAACACCATCGAAAAACGCTCGATTGTCGCTCGTCCACCACCTTCGGGTAACGCACGCCGAACCACATACAAAAACAAGCGAACCATAAAC
>CAYZVI010000121.1:0-5005 GCA_964481695.1 uncultured Hydromonas sp.
GCGCCGCGAATTTTGTACGAAAACACCGCGTGCGTATCCTCGCGCTTGAGGTAGACATGGTTGTGAATTCGACGCGAAATCAGCGGCGCATAATCCAATGCGGTTTCATCGGTGATTTCGTAAACGCGAGCGGCGAGGGTTTTTTTCAGATAATTGGTGTACGGCATGATGCAATTTGATAGGCTAACATTCAAGGACAGCGACTGCATCGGGTAAAAACCACACCATCTGGCAATACCAAACCCAATGCAAAAGTCATAAGGTTTAACAATACCACATCAACATGACCTGTGGCGCATTGCCTTATTCGATGTACGCATTTTTTACCCGTTTTATCCCTATAATGCATCATCAAATGCACACCTGATGCTACGAAATGGTGCAATAGGGTGAAACCACAAAAAAATTTTGATTGAAGGATGAATATGACCGAATGGCTCAATCACCTGCTGCAATTTTTTTCACTCTCCTCTGTTGGCCTACCCGCCATTTTTGTGGTGTCGTTTGTCTCGGCCACACTGCTGCCAATGGCAACCGAGCCAGTGCTGTTTGGCTTTGTCAAACTCAATCCCGATCTCTTTTGGGTGGCGATTGTGGTCGCCACACTGGGTAATACTTTGGGTGGCATGGTCACCTATTTTATGGGCTACGGTGCGCGCGAACTGCTCGCCAAAGAAAAGCCTTCTGTACATCTGCGCTGGTTGCAACGCATTGGCGCGCCGGTGCTATTGCTGTCCTGGGTGCCTCTGATCGGTGACGCGCTGTGTGCGATGTCTGGTTGGCTCGAATTGCATTGGAAGCCGGTATTGTTTTGGATGCTGTTGGGAAAATTTTTGCGCTTTGTGCTGATGACGGCCGCGCTGCTGTGGATTCCAGAGCGATTTTGGCATAATCTGCATCAGATACTGATGACTATTTTTTAATACAAGGCAAAAATTCTTACCTCAAAGGCTCTTTGTCCGTTTGAGATTGTACATACCGATCCCAAAGCCCATTAAGACACGATTCAAGATCTCGAGCAAACCTTTGCGCATCAAACAGAGGACTCTGAGCCACCCGATTTCTTAGGTTTTTTCGTAACTGAGCCAGCTCATCAAGACGCTGACTCCATACAATTGCTTGCTCAATATACGCTTGGTCAGAATGCGTAATCCACTCATCTAAACCTGCCGTATGAAGCAAACTACCGCCCTGTCGGGCGATCATGGTTTGACCTACCCGTGTTAAGGTTGGTACGCCCATCCATAAAGCTTCCGCCGTAGTTGTGCCACCCGTATAGGGATACGTGTCCAATAATATGTCTATCTCAGATAAAGATTTGAGATACGACTCGCGTTCACTCGGTGGCAATAACTGTACTCGCTCGATTGGCAAGCCTAACTGTTGAGATCTCTTAAGAAACAGCGTCCTTTGAGTTGATTGTTTGAATTGTTTATTTTGTATTCGCAGCCGCGCAGTCGGTATGGCGCGTAGAATATCACCCCATAATTGCAACCACTGATCGTTGATTTTGGCTAAGTTTTGTACGCAACCAAACGTAATAAAACCATTATTTTTTGCAGGTAATTCCGTCACTGGTTCAGCCGTAGGTGGCGTCATACACAGTCGGGTGTGAGGTAATTCAACCAGCTGCTCAGTAAAGAACGCCTCCATCCCGCGAGTCGAGTATGCATCGGTCAGCAGATAATCCATGGACTTCAATCCTGTGGTTGCAAACCAGCCCAGCCAATTAATTTGTACAGGCGCTGGTCGATAAGCAAATGCTCCAATTAAGCCATGAGATGTGTAACCAGCCAAATCAATGAGTATGTGGATGCCTTGTTCGTGGATTCTTTGAGCAACCTCAGCGTTGTTTAAAAAACCGACATCAACCCATGAGTTAAAAGAGCATTTCAAAGATCTTCGCGTGATATCGTCTTGATCTCGATTGCTAAAGGCATACCATTCAAAGTGATCTTTATCTAAAAATTGCAAGACATTGTCTAAAAAGTAGCCCACCGGATGATTGTGTAAATCTGGGGAAACAAAACCTATTTTCAGTTTGCTTGGGCGTGATAAATATTTTTCTGAACAATTAAAAAGAGCATGTTCATAAGGTTTCGAAACTTGGTTTTGCAACAAAGTACCGATTTTTTTCGCCTGCATATATATCTGCTCTGCAGTCGTATCAGGCAAATAATTCAATGCGAATAAATACGCGACTGCGGGCAATGGATCATTGGGCTGAATCGTTTGCGCTTTTTGATAACACATCAAGGCCTGATCCATACGACCAGTCTGACTGTACACATTCCCCAAAGACGTCCACATGCCCACATCATCGGGAGCCAACGCCAACCCTTTGTGCAAAATGAGTTCGGCCTTAGAGTATGCTTGCGGAATCGTTGCCAGCATCGCACCATAACTGCGATAGGTGAAAGCATAATCAGGGTCTAAGAGCAATGCCTTTTCATAGGCATGTCGCGCTTCTTTTCTTTGTCCTATTAACTTCAGGCTGTGCGCCAATTGTGCGTATAGCCGCGCATTATCCAGCCCTGAAGAGATTGCTTCTCGGCAGGTATCAATGGATTGGGCGATCTGGCCTACTTGTCGCTGTTGCCGAATCAGTTCAAGCCAATCCGATTCGTTTTTCATGAATACGCCTTTGCCGAAAATATTTAGATTATATTGTGGCCGAGTGATTGCTTGAACGATGCTCCTGCCAAAGCTGCATAAGCGTTCGTTCAAAATCTCTGGCAAATTTTTGCGCGTCAAACAGTGGGCTCTGAGCCACACGTGCTCTTAGGTTTCTTCGCAATTGCGCCAGCTCATCAATCCGTTGACTCCACGCAACGGCAAGCCCTATGTAATCTTGCTCCGTATAGGTAATCCAATCGGGCAAGCCAGCCGCTTGAAGTAAGCTACCGCCTTGTCGTGAGATCAGCGTGTCTCCCATAAGCGTCAATGTTGGAATTCCCATCCATAGACCTTCTGCCGTCGTCGTTCCTCCCGGATATGGGTAAGTATCTAAGAAAATATCTACATCGTCCATTGCTTGGAGGTATTTTTCACGACTCATCGGTGGTAGCAATGTCAATCGATTGACATCCATACCCGCATTTTTAGCCCGACTTCGTAGTAGCTCGCAGGCTTCAGGTTGATTAAATTGCTTGGCCTGCATCTGTAAAGTTGCATTCGGAATAGCGGTTAAAATTTTCCCCCATGTTTTTAAAGTGTCATCTGTAATCTTGGCTAAATTTTGAATACATCCAAAATTGAGATGACCTTTTTTAAGAGCGGGTAATTCCGCGACCGGCAAATTATTTGATGGCGGTGTCATGCATAATCTGGTATGTGGCAACAATGTAATTTTTTCGCTGAAAAATGCTTCGATACCACGAACCGAAATCTCATCAGACAAAAAGTAGTCCATCTGCGGTAATCCTGTGGTCGCAAACCATCCGAGCCAACTAACCTGTATTGGTGCAGGTTTATATGCAAACATACCCAGACGATTATTGGCCGTGTATCCTGCCAAGTCTATGAGGATATGAATACCTAAGTCATGGATTTTTTTAGCAATCACCTCATGACTCATGCCGGTAATGACATGCCAACCACCATTCATTTGTTGTTTTAATGACTTCGATATCGAATCATCTTCATCTAAGATAGAGAAGGCATACCATTCAAATTCACTCTTTGAAACTTCTTTGAGGATATTTTCTAAAAAATAGCCGACAGCATGACTGCGTAAATCTGGAGAAACAAAACCTATTTTCAATCGCTCAATCGGCTGATCAACCTTATCGCTTAACCAAGATTGGTACTGAAATTTAGCTGATTTAGAATGCAGCTCCCCTGCTTTTTTGGCTTGCTCAAATAGCTGCTTCGCCGTTATATTTGGGGCGTAATTAAGGGCAAATAAATGAGCCGAACATGGCAATGGATCATTCGGATCCAAAATTTCTGCTTTACGATAATACGCAATTGCTTCGTTTAGCCGGCCTCTCTGGGTACACACATTCGCCAAATTAGCCCAAGCCCCTGAATCTTGGCTATTAATTTCAATCCCTTTACGAATGATTTCTTCTGCTTGAGCGTAACGACGTTGGGTATAAAGGAGGTTGCCATAGGAACGATACGCCCAAAAATATTCAGGATCAATTTTGATGGCAGCTTGATACGCCTCTTCGGCTTCTTTTTGTGAATTGGCTTTATGTTCTAAGTACTTATAAAAACCTAGATGTGTCTGACTTTGTGCGGTATTAAACCCTCGATCAAT
Source organism: uncultured Hydromonas sp. (assembly GCA_964481695.1). Lineage (GTDB taxonomy): Bacteria > Pseudomonadota > Gammaproteobacteria > Burkholderiales > Burkholderiaceae > CTSOIL-112. The sequence continues at coordinate 4,265 of CAYZVI010000121.1, forward strand.
AGCCATTTGACAACAATGAATTGCTTTATCTATTCTGCCTTGATGACGCCAGCCCTCAGCTAATTTCACCCAGTAATGGTCATCTTCTGCTAAACGCCCATTTAAAGCCAATCGCTCTAACCGCTCACAGTATTCCGATGGAGTTTCTGTCGGCCAATGCTTGCGATAAATTTGGACTAAATTCTTTTGACTATCTGCGTGTTCTGGATTGATTTTAAGCGCATTTTCATAACACGCCGCAGCAACAGGGTGTTCTTGCAAATTTTGGTAACAAACACCAAGGTTGTTGAATACCGTTACAGACATGTCTGGATCGACCAATAACAATTTGAATAAATATTCCTTCGCCTGATTGTAATTTTTTTGACTTAGTTCAATGACCGATAGCATGTTCAATGCATCGGCATTAACTTCATTCAATTGAAGTGCTTGTTCAAAATGTGGTTTGGCTTGTTGAGAACGCCCTTGTTTGAGGAGAGCGACGCCATCAGCAATTAATTGTTGAATCGTTGCCGCTTTATCCATACTCGTTAAATTCTCTTAGATATCAATGTTGTTCACATACACCGCGTTATTTTCAATGAACGCACGCCGCGGTTCAACATCATCGCCCATCAGCGTCGAGAAAATCTCATCGGCATCAATGGCATCTTCGATTTTCACTTGCAGCAAGCGACGTACCGACGCATCCATCGTGGTTTCCCACAGCTGTTCTGGATTCATCTCGCCCAGACCTTTATA
>CAYZVI010000122.1:0-4995 GCA_964481695.1 uncultured Hydromonas sp.
CATGATCGTTACGAATTCATCCTCTGAGCGCTCGCCACCCAAACGCGGATTGCGCACTTTTTCCTGTGCGATATTCGACACGAAGCGCCCTTGATAATCATGTCCCGGATAAACCAAAGTGTCTTCTGGCAAACTGAATAGTTTCTCGTGCACACTGTGATACAAAGTTTTTGCATCCCCATTTTGAAAATCCGTACGGCCACATCCGTCAATCAATAACGCATCACCTGTAAACACCCGACTGCCCGCCAAAAATGCAAGATGTCCATCCGTATGACCAGGCGTGAACAGCGGATCAATGCGCACACTGCCCATGGTCAAAGGCGTTCCTTCCTGCAAATCAACATCCGTACAAGGTATCCGATCAAACGCAGCACAGGCGATTTGACTGCCCGTTTCACGTTTTAAACGCAAAGCAGCGGTCACATGATCTGCGTGAATATGCGTATCCAAGGTGTAGGCCAACTGAAACCCCAACTCATGCACCAATGCCAAATCCCGCTGCCACATCGGTAAAACCGGATCAATCAGCAATGCTTGCCCGGTCTCCTCACAACCGAGCAAATAGGTATAAGTACTTGATATCGGCTCAAATAATTGACGAAAAACCACAGCCATACAGACTCCTTCGCGAATATTTGACAAAAAAGGCAAACCTCGGTTCGCCCTTCAGTTTGCCCTTTCATCTTACCGCGTTTGACGATTATTTGCTAATACCGAGTCCATCAAGCCAAACTTTGATGCAATCCCTGCACGTCATACACATGAATTTCATTCAAATGTTTCATACCTTCCACCGAAGCTTCAGCACCTGCAACGGTTGTCTGATACGTGATACGCTGTGCAATCGCGGTTTTGCGAATTGAGCTGCTATCCGCAATCGCTGAAGCCGTTTCATCCACCGTGGTGAATACCAAGGCGACTTCACCATTTTTCATCGCGTCAACGATGTGTGGACGACCTTCTTTCACTTTATTGATGCGCTCTACCGCAATCCCTGCGTTACTCAAAAATTCAGCCGTACCACCGGTCGCGCAAATCGTATACCCCATTGACAACAACTCTTTGGAAAGTCGTGCCATCGACGGTTTGTCTTTATCTTTCACACTGATAAAGACCTTACCTTTTGCTGGTAAGCGCGATGACGCGGCCAATTGGCTCTTGAACAACGCTTCACCGAAGGTACGACCCACGCCCATCACTTCACCGGTTGAACGCATTTCAGGTGACAGTACTGGATCAACCCCCGGGAATTTATTGAACGGGAATACCGCTTCTTTCACGCTGAAATACGGCGGCGTGATTTCCTCCGTGCAGTTCAATTGTGCCAAAGTTTTACCTGCCATCACCTGCGCCGCCACTTTCGCCAACGGACGGCCAATGGCTTTGGAAACGAATGGCACGGTACGCGACGCACGCGGGTTGACCTCCAGCACATAGATCACGTCGCCTTCAGCCTGCTCCTGAATCGCAAACTGCACGTTCATCAAGCCCACCACTTTCAAAGCTCGCGCCATTTCAGCGGTTTGGCGTTTGATTTCCGCAATCGTATCGGCTTTCAAATAATACGGCGGTAATGAACACGCCGAGTCACCCGAATGCACGCCCGCTTGCTCAATGTGCTCCATCACCGCGCCGATCAAAACCGCACCGGTCGCATCGCAAATACAATCCACATCCGCCTCAATCGCATCATCGAGGAATCGATCCAGCAACACCGGCGAATCATTGGATACCTGAACCGCTTCGCGCATATAGCGCTCCAAACCTTCTGGTCCGTGCACGATTTCCATCGCACGACCGCCCAATACATAGGATGGACGCACGACCAGCGGATAGCCGATTTCCTCAGCCAAGCGCAAAGCATCTTCCTCCGTACGCGCGGTGCGATTCGGCGGTTGACGCAGGTTCAAATCATGCAGCAGTTTTTGGAAACGCTCGCGGTCTTCGGCCAAGTCGATGGAGTCCGGCGATGTACCAATGATGGGTACACCATTGCGTTCCAAATCCAGCGCGAGTTTGAGCGGCGTTTGACCGCCGTATTGCACGATCACGCCGACTGGTTTTTCCACATGAACGATTTCCAGCACGTCTTCGAGCGTCACCGGTTCAAAATACAAACGATCCGAGGTATCGTAGTCGGTCGAAACCGTTTCAGGGTTGCAGTTGACCATAATGGTTTCATAGCCATCGTCGCGCAGCGCCAGCGCCGCGTGCACACAGCAGTAGTCAAACTCAATCCCTTGGCCAATGCGGTTTGGCCCGCCGCCAAGCACCATGATTTTCTTATTATTTGTCGGCTGAGCTTCACACTCTTGATCGTAGCTGGAATACATATACGCGGTGTCGGTCGCGAACTCAGCCGCGCAGGTATCGACGCGTTTATACACAGGGCGCACGCCAAATGCATGACGTACCGCGCGAACTGCTGCAGGCGTGGTTTTCAGCACTTGAGCCAAACGGCGATCTGAGAAGCCTTTTTGTTTCAAAATGCGTAGGTCTTCGGCAGACAACTGATCCAAGTCCATCTGCGCGATGTGCTGCTCTAACTTGACGATTTCTTCAATCTGCACGAGGAACCAACGGTCAATTTTTGAATGATTAAACACCTCATCCACGCTCATGCCCACGCGGAACGCGTCCGCAACGAATAAAATACGGCGATCTTTTGGCTCGCGGATTTCTTCGATGATTTGATTTTTATCGGTCGAAACAGGGTTCAGACCGTCGATGCCGATTTCCAAACCGCGCAAGGCTTTTTGGAACGATTCTTGGAACGTGCGACCAATTGCCATCACCTCGCCCACCGATTTCATCTGCGTGGTCAAGTGTGGGTCGGCTTCGCGGAATTTTTCAAAGGCAAAACGCGGAATTTTGGTCACGACGTAGTCGATTGATGGTTCAAATGATGCTGGCGTTTGCCCGCCGGTGATGTCGTTTTTCAGCTCATCCAATGTGTAGCCCACGGCCAATTTTGCCGCAATTTTCGCAATCGGGAAGCCCGTGGCTTTCGATGCCAACGCAGACGAGCGTGACACGCGCGGGTTCATCTCGATCACAATCATACGGCCGGTATTCGGGTTCACTGAGAACTGCACGTTAGAACCACCGGTATCCACGCCGATTTCGCGCAATACGGCCAATGAGGCGTTACGCATGATTTGGTATTCGCGATCGGTCAGCGTTTGTGCCGGCGCCACGGTGATAGAGTCGCCGGTATGCACGCCCATCGGGTCTAAGTTTTCGATCGAGCAGACGATGATGCAGTTGTCCGCCTTGTCGCGCACTACTTCCATCTCGTACTCTTTCCAACCGAGCAGAGATTCTTCGATCAGCAACTCATTGGTCGGCGACAAGTCCAAACCGCGACGGCAGATTTCCTCGAACTCCTCACGGTTGTACGCAATACCACCGCCCGTGCCACCCATCGTGAACGATGGGCGGATGATGACTGGATAGCCGGAGTTATTGTTCTCTTTAGCGATCATCGCGTGTACCGCAGTCGCTTCCTCCATGCTGTGTGCAATGCCCGACAAGGCGCTGCCCAAGCCGATTTTGGTCATCGCGTCTTTGAACTTCATACGGTCTTCGGCCTTGTCAATCGCTTCAGGCGACGCACCAATCAGTTGTACATTGTATTTGGCCAAAATACCATAACGGTGTAAATCCAGCGCACAGTTCAGCGCGGTTTGACCACCCATGGTTGGCAAAATCGCATCAGGCTTTTCCTTCTCGATAATTTTTTCCACCACCTCCCAAGTAATCGGCTCGATGTAGGTCGCATCCGCCATCTCTGGGTCGGTCATGATCGTGGCCGGATTGGAGTTCACCAAAATCACGCGATAACCCTCTTCGCGCAAGGCTTTACACGCCTGCGCACCCGAGTAGTCAAACTCACACGCCTGCCCAATGATGATCGGCCCCGCGCCGATGATCAAGATACTTTTTAGGTCTGTCCGTTTTGGCATTTTTTACTCCAACCAGTATTCAATTAATTATTTATTCAAAATTTCTGCATAGCCGCGCATGGTGGCTTCCATGCCCTGCTCCAAGCACTCCACAATCAACGCATGACCGATGGAGACTTCTAAAATATTCGGCAGCGAAACGAATTTGGCTAAATTCTCCAAATTCAAATCATGCCCTGCATTCACACCCAAGCCCACTGCTTGCGCCGCCTCAGCCGCTTTGCCAAATTGAGCCAGAATCGCGTCATTTTGCGCCGTGCCGTAGGTTTCAGCGTATGGCTCGGTGTACAACTCCACACGATCTGCGCCCAATTCTTTTGCCAACGCAATATTCGGGCAGTCGTAATCAACAAACAGGCTCGCGCGTATGCCCGCCGCTTTCAGCTCGGCACACACGTCACGCAAAAATGCGGCGTTTTTTTCCAAATCCCAGCCATGATCCGAGGTCACTTGATTCGGTTCATCCGGCACCAGCGTGCATTGCGCCGGTTTTACCGCAAGTACCACATCGAGAAACTCGCGCGTCGGATTGCCTTCAATATTCAATTCCGCACCGAAACGATCGCACAGTGCTTTGAGCTCATGTGCATCCGAGTAGCGTGCGTGGCGCTGATCGGGACGCGGGTGCAGCGTGATGCCATGCGCGCCCAGCTGTAAAAATCGTTCGGAGAACGCCACCACGTCAGGGTAATTACGCCCGCGCGAATTACGAATCAGCGCGATTTTATTGATATTGACCGATAATTGCGTCATTGATTTCACTCCATCGTAGCAGTCGCCAAGCGCAACCCAAAACCCAAAAACATAGCACCCACGGCTCCTGTACCCAAAGCCATCCAGAGCGGACGCGAGCGAAAGGTTGCCGCCAATTTATTACCCGAGAAAATCAGTACAGACAGATAAATCATGCTGCACGCCTGTAAAATCGCGGCCAACACTAAAAATGCGAGCAATGGATGTGGTGCATCTGGGCGGACAAATTGAACAAAAAAGGAGACGCAAAACAATATCGCTTTCGGATTGATTA
>CAYZVI010000123.1:0-4940 GCA_964481695.1 uncultured Hydromonas sp.
TGGTGGTGAGCGCATGGCACAGCGCACGTGCGGCTTTGGCCGCGCAAGCACAACTGGATGCGGGTAATAACGATACGGTGTTTTTAAACGGTAAAATTGAGACCTCGGCGTTCTACATTCAGTCGTTGTTGCCGCAAGCGCAAGCTTGGGCTCAGGCGGTATGCCAAGCAGGTGATTTGACCGGTAATTTTGATGTGGCGCAGTTCTGATCGATTGAAATGTACTATCGTTGCAAAACAAAAAGCGAGTGTTGAACACTCGCTTTTTTAACGGTTGCTGGGGTGCTTATGATGACAGGCGGTTGCGCCATCTCGACACTTCGGCACGAACCTGCTCTGGTGCTGTACCACCGACATGGTTGCGTGCGGCGACACTGCCTTCAAGTGTCAAGCAGTGCGATACATCCGCTTCGATCAATGCCTGTTGTTCAGCCGATAAATCAGTAGCGGCACGTAATTCACTCAGTGTTAAGTCAGCCAAGTCACAGCCTCTTTGTGTGCAAATTTTGACCGCATGGGCAACCGCTTCGTGTGCGTCGCGGAACGGCAACCCTTTTTTCACCAAATAGTCGGCCAAATCGGTTGCGGTGGAGAAGCCTTGCAGTGCGGCAGCACGCATATTGTCTGGTTTGACGGTGATGCCCTGAACCATTTCCGTGAAAATCAACAGGGTTTCTAAAACGGTGTCCACAGCATCAAACAGTGGCTCTTTGTCCTCTTGGTTGTCTTTGTTGTATGCCAGCGGTTGGCCTTTCATCAGAGTTAATAAGCTCATCAAATCACCGTATACGCGACCTGTTTTGCCGCGTGCCAGTTCCGGTACATCGGGGTTTTTCTTTTGCGGCATGATGGATGAGCCGGTGCAGAAACGATCCGCTAAATCAATAAAGCCCACGCGCGGGCTCATCCAGTTGACCAACTCTTCGGACAAGCGCGAGACGTGCATCATGATGAGTGAGGCCGCTGCACAAAACTCAATCGCAAAATCACGATCCGATACAGCGTCTAAGGAGTTTTCACAAACTGCTTCAAACGCCAGTAGTTCGGCTGTGCGCTCACGGCGAATCGGATAGGTGGTGCCAGCCAATGCAGCAGCGCCCAACGGTAGGCGATTAACGCGTTTGCGCGTATCGCGCATGCGTTCCGCATCGCGTGCAAACATATTCACATACGCGAGCAAATGATGACCAAAGGTAATCGGTTGCGCCACTTGTAAATGAGTGAACCCCGGCAAGATCGTTTGTGCTTCGCGTTCTGCAACATCCAGTAAACCGGCGCACAAATTATTCAGTGCCATAACGATATCGTCGATCTGTGCGCGTAACCACAGGCGGATGTCAGTGGCGACTTGATCGTTACGTGAGCGGCCCGTGTGCAGGCGCTTACCCGCCATTCCGACTAAACTGGTTAAGCGTGCTTCAATGTTCAGATGCACGTCTTCCAGGTCCAATTGCCACTCGAACGTTTCTGCTTCAATCTCAGCCTTAATTTGTGCCAAACCGCGTTGAATATCTGCCCAATCTTGTGCTGAAATAATCTGTTGTTCAGAGAGCATTTGCGCATGCGCCAAAGAGCCCTGAATATCAAATAAAGCCAAACGCTTATCAAAAAATACAGATGCGGTGTAGCGTTTAACCAATTCACTCATCGGCTCTGAGAATAGCGCCGACCAGCCGGCAGATTTGTTATGTAATTGAGATTGTTCAGGTTGGCTCATAATATATTGAGTTTGTTTAAAGAATAAAGTTCACATTTTAAATCAAAAAGCATTGCAAACATAGGTAAAGAGCAATTCGATGGATCAAAACCAAATGACTTAAAGGCGTCTGTTTGTGTAATCGATTAGCGAAATGGCGGTTTCATTGAGAAATTTTTTAGATTGAAAAAACAAATCTAAGTTCCTGATTTTAAGCGGCTTTGCGAGGCTTTTGTGCTTAAGACGCTTGAAAAGGTTGGGTTGTGTGCAATAAAAATCGGTAAATCGCTTGACGAGCGTGTAAAAACTATGGTTTAATTCGCCCCGTTGTGAATGACCTAAAGCCCCTGTTGATTTGATAGTGACAGGGATTGCAAAAGTTAGCTGTTGGAGATAATTAATGAATAAGTCAGAATTGGTAGATTTCATTGCTTCAGAAGCAGAAATTTCAAAAGCCGCGGCTGGTCGTGCATTGGACGCAGTAACGACTGCGGTTAAGAAAACCTTGAAAAAAGGTGGCACTGTAACATTGGTTGGTTTTGGTACATTCTCAGTGGGCAAACGTGCAGCACGTGTAGGTCGTAACCCACAAACTGGTGCGGAAATTAAAATTAAGGCAGCTAAAGTGCCTAAATTCCGTCCTGGTAAAGCTTTGAAAGATGCAGTAAACTAATAGTTTTTAAGATTGGGTGTTTAGCTCAGTTGGTAGAGCGGCGCCCTTACAAGGCGTAGGTCGGGAGTTCGACCCTCTCAACACCCACCAGTCTTAAAAGCGAAAAACGGTTTTGGAGCGGTAGTTCAGTTGGTTAGAATATCGGCCTGTCACGCCGGGGGTCGCGGGTTCGAGTCCCGTCCGCTCCGCCAAAACAAAACGCACAGAGCAGTTTAAGTGTGCGTGCAAAAAAGCGAGTTTAGCTCGTTTTTTTGTTCTCAAAAATCCAAGAGGTTTTTGGGAAATAGCAGAACAATATGCGGGTGTTTAGCTCAGTTGGTAGAGCGGCGCCCTTACAAGGCGTAGGTCGGGAGTTCGACCCTCTCAACACCCACCAGTCTTAAAAGCGAAAAACGGTTTTGGAGCGGTAGTTCAGTTGGTTAGAATATCGGCCTGTCACGCCGGGGGTCGCGGGTTCGAGTCCCGTCCGCTCCGCCAACAACATAGATGAAAGGCGAACTTCGGTTCGCCTTTTTTCTTATGCTCATTTATAATACAGGCTATTTTGTATCGAGTTCTGATTGGGCAGTGTAGTGGCGCATGATAGAAATGTTGAGCAAATAACGATTCGATAGGCGTAAAGGGCTTTTATGTTAGATTTTGTGCGTACCCATCAACGGTGGTTGCAATTTATTTTGCTGTTATTGATTTTACCTGCATTTGTATTGACGGGCGTGGCTTCGTTTAGCGGTTCCTCGGCTGATAATGTGGTTGCAAAAGTGGGTTCGCGTGAAATTTCGCAGCAGGAGTTTGCCTCGCGTTATCAGCGTTTTGTAGAAAATGCGCGTCGACAAATGGGTGAGCAGTTTGATGCCACGTACTATCAGTCACCTGAAGCCAAGTCCGCCTATTTGACGCAAATCAGCAACGAAGCCTTGGTTGAAGATATGCTCTCCAGTGGCAAAATGACAGCCAGTGATATGGAAGTGGCGCAGGCTTTGGCCCGCATGCAGGGGATGCCGAAAAATGCGCAGGGTGGAATTGACGAGGCGGCTTATAAAGCAACCTTGGCGCAGCAAGGTTTAACGCCGGCAGCGCATCAATTCGGTGTGCGTGCTGATTTGGTGAAAGCACAGCTATCGCCTGCGTACAGCTTGCTTAGCTTGCAGGTGAGTAGTGATTTCATGAAGAGTTTCTTTGGTCGCGCACGCGTACTGGAGATTAAATCGGTGGATTTGACACCGTATATGGCGCAAGCGGATGTAACGCCTGAACAACTGCAAGCGTATTATGATCAACACAAAACTCAGTTCAATACGCCGGATGTTTTTGATGTTGAATACGCCGTTGTTCCCGTGCAGGGTAGCGGTGCTTCGGCGAGCTTGACCGATGAGGATATCAAGGCTGTGTTTGGCAATGACGCAACACCAGAGCAATTGAATAAAGTGCGTCAAGATCCGAATCAATCCAAGGTGGTTTTGGCTCAAGTCGGGCAAAAAAAGTTAGCGGCTCGTTTGGATGAGTTGATCGGTAAAACGCCGCAAGATTTGGGTGCGGTTGCCAAAGCAGTGGGTGCAACTGTACAACAAGCTAAAGGTTTGACACGCCAAGCAGCAGGCAATACACCGGATGTGTTTAAAGATGCGAAAGTGCGTGAAGCCCTGCTCAATGCTACTCAAGCCGAATCCAAAAATATTGCACCGATTATGGCGGTGGATTCGGGCGATTTGTTGGTTGCGCGTGTGAGTGGCTATCGTGCTGCTGGGGTGCGTAGCTTTGACGAGGTGAAGAGCGAAGTCGAGCAACAATTGCGTCGTGAAGCGGCTGTTGCGAAAGCAACGCAGGACGCGCAAAATAATTTGAATGGTCAATCCGCTGGTAACAGCATCGGTGCGTCACAAATGGCAAGCTGGTTTGGTGGTAGCCCTGCGGTAACACCTGCGATTGCTGCTAAAGTGATGAGTGTGCCGACTAATGGTTTGCCTGCTTTGATCGTGGTGTCGGATAAAGATCGTGTTGACGTGGTTCGTGTGGTCAAAGAAGATAGCTTACCGCCAGAGCAAGTAGCGCAGATCGGTCAATTGGCACAAGGCGTTTGGAATGGTCCGAATGAAAGCTTGGCTTATGGTGCATATATGGCGGCTTTGCGCGAACGCATGGGTGTGAAGTTGTACCCAGAGCGGATTAAAGCCACGCAGGAGTAATTCGATACAGCACGCTAAATGACTTATTTAGCGTGTTTTGTTTTTATATTTTTTAAGTTTGGATAGAACGGAGTTGGTGTGTTATCAGCAGTTAATATTACTCAGCAGTTTGGTGCAAAACCATTGTTTGAAAATATCAATGTGAAATTTGGCGAAGGTAATCGTTATGGTTTAATCGGTGCGAACGGTTGCGGCAAATCGACCTTTATGAAAATCCTCGGTGATGATTTGGAACCGACAGCGGGGCAGGTGATTTTAGAGCCGAATATCCGTCTGGGTAAATTGCGTCAAGATCAGTTCGCCTACGAAGACCAGCGTGTACTGGATGTGGTGTTGATGGGGCACACCGAGATGTGGCAGGCGATGACCGAGCGCGATGCGATTTATGC
>CAYZVI010000124.1:0-4778 GCA_964481695.1 uncultured Hydromonas sp.
GTGGCGTGGTATCGTCTTTGGGTAAGGGGATTGCCGCGGCATCGTTGGCAACTTTATTGGAGTCTCGCGGTCTGAAAGTGACTATGCTCAAGCTGGATCCGTATATCAACGTCGATCCCGGCACCATGAGTCCCATCCAGCATGGTGAGGTTTTTGTGACCGAAGATGGTGCGGAAACCGATCTGGATCTGGGTCACTACGAGCGTTTCATCAGCGCAAAAATGCGCAAATCAAATAACTTTACGACAGGTCAGATCTACGAATCGGTTTTGAAAAAAGAGCGTCGTGGCGAGTACTTGGGAAAAACTGTTCAAGTAATTCCTCATATTACCAATGAAATTCAAGCCTTCATCGAACGTGGCGCAGCCGCTTCAAACAATGGCCAAACTGATGTTGCCATCGTCGAAATCGGCGGTACAGTGGGTGACATTGAATCATTACCTTTTTTAGAAGCAGTGCGTCAAATGAGCTTGCGCCTCGGACGTGGTAATTCAGCTTTTGTTCATCTGACTTTGGTGCCTTGGATTGCCGGTGCGGGTGAATTGAAAACCAAACCCACACAACACTCGGTACAAAAGCTGCGCGAAATCGGCATCATGCCGCACGCGTTGCTGTGCCGTGCGGATCGTCCGATTCCTGAGGATGAAAAAGCCAAAATTTCATTGTTTTCCAATATCCCGGCAGAAGCTGTGGTGTCGGTTTATGATGTGGACACGATTTATAAAGTACCCCGTTTGCTGTTTGAGCAAGGTTTGGATCAAATCATTTGCGACGAGTTGCGCTTGGATGTGCCGAAAGCCAACGTGGAAATGTGGGATAACTTGGTAAAAACGTTGGAAAATCCACAGCATGAAGTCACCATCGGCATGGTTGGTAAATACATGGATTTGACCGAGTCGTACAAATCGCTGATCGAAGCGCTGCGTCATGCAGGTATTCACAATCAAACTCAAGTAAATATTGAATACATTGATTCGGAAGAATTTGACGATGCGGACATGGATGATGTGGCCGCACAGCTTAAAGGTTTGGATGCGATCTTGGTTCCGGGTGGTTTTGGTAAGCGCGGTACCGAGGGCAAGATCGCAGCGATTCGCTATGCGCGGGAGAATAAAATCCCTTATCTGGGCATTTGTTTGGGTATGCAGTTGGCCGTGATTGAGTTTGCGCGCCACATGGCCGGTCTCAACCAAGCCAATAGTACCGAATTTGACCACGATACACAGCAGCCAGTGGTTGCTCTAATTACAGAGTGGATGGGTAAAGACGGGCAGTTACAAAAACGTGATACTGACTCCGATTTGGGCGGAACCATGCGTTTGGGTGCGCAATCATGCCCAGTAAAAGCGGACACCAAAGCATTTGGCATCTATGGCGCAACTGTAACTGAGCGCCATCGCCATCGCTACGAAGTCAATACCCAGTACACCGATCAGTTGGAGCAGGCCGGCATGATTATATCGGCGCGTACGCCAACCGAGCATTTGCCTGAAATGATGGAGTTGCCTGAGTCTATGCATCCATGGTTCGTGGGTGTACAGTTCCATCCCGAATTTACCTCTACACCACGTGATGGACATCCATTGTTCAGCGCGTTTGTCAATGCTGCATTAAAGCATCAAGGATAATCCGATGTGGGAATTGCTCCAAACCGCACCATTTGCATTGATTGTGGTTTTGATTATCACTACGGTGGTGACATTGGCCGGGTTTGGGCATTTGCTGTGGATGTGGCGTAAAAGCAGCCGTGGTTCGAATCAGTCGCGTACAACGGATAAAGAATAAAAGGGAGAGAGAATGAAACTTTGTGGTTTTGAAATCGGTTTGAATCAGCCGCTGTTTTTGATTGCAGGTACATGCTCTATTGAAGGCCTGCAAATGTCACTGGATGTGGCCGGTCAACTCAAGCAGATGTGTGATGAATTATCTATTCCATTGATTTATAAAGGTTCTTTTGATAAAGCCAATCGCTCGTCAGGCAATACCAAACGAGGTGTGGGCATGGCTGAAGGTTTGCGTATCTTGGATGAGGTTCGCCGCCAAATCGGTGTGCCGGTATTGACCGATGTGCACGAAATTGATCAAGTGACCGAGGTTTCATCTGTGGTGGATGTTTTGCAAACGCCAGCATTCCTGTGTCGCCAAACCGATTTTATTCGTGCTGTGGCGCAATCGGGCAAGCCGGTAAACATCAAAAAAGGACAGTTTTTAGCGCCGGGCGATATGAAAAACGTGATTGAAAAAGCCCGTAGTGCCGCAGTAGAAAAGGGTTTGGACGCCGATAACTTCATGGCGTGTGAGCGCGGTGTGAGTTTTGGCTACAATAATCTGATTTCCGATATGCGGGGCTTGGCAATTATGCGTCATGGCGCGCAGCGTAATGACACGCCGGTGGTGTTTGATGCCACCCATTCTGTGCAATTGCCGGGTGGGCAAGGTACGAGCAGTGGAGGACAACGCGAATTTGTACCGGTTTTGGCGCGTGCGGCGGTGGCTACTGGGATTTCGGGGATTTTCATGGAAACGCATCCGAATCCGAATGAAGCGTGGTCGGACGGACCGAATGCCGTTCCGTTGCAGCGCATGAAAGAGCTTTTGACCACGCTTAAAGCACTGGATAGTGCGGTCAAATCAGGTGGAATGTTTTTAGAAGATAATTTTTAATATATCGGCGGTATCCTGAATAAGGATTATCCGCCGTATTTTTTAGCACTACTTCGTTGTATTAGGCGTATGATTTTGGTTAGTAGGTTTTATTTTTAGGAGAAGAGCAATGAGTGCAATTATTGATATCGTAGGTCGTGAGATTTTGGATTCTCGTGGTAATCCTACCGTTGAATGTGAAATTTTGTTGGAATCAGGCGCTAGCGCACGTGCGGCGGTACCTTCTGGTGCATCAACGGGATCACGCGAAGCGATTGAGCTGCGTGATGGTGATAAAAGTCGCTATTTGGGCAAAGGTGTTTTGAAAGCCGTAAACAATATCAATACTGTGATTGCCGATGCTTTGGTGGGTATGGAGTCTTCTGAGCAAGCTCTGATTGACCGTACATTGCTCGAATTAGACGGTACTGATAATAAATCTAACTTGGGTGCGAATGCATTGTTGGCAGTATCTATGGCAGTTGCGCGTGCGTCTGCGCAAGAAGCAGGCTTGCCTCTGTATCGCTATTTCGGTGGTTCTGGCGCTATGCAAATGCCTGTACCAATGATGAACATCATCAATGGTGGTGAACATGCAGACAATAACTTGAATTTCCAAGAGTTCATGATTTTGCCAGTGAAATTTGATTCGTTCCGTGAAGCATTGCGTGCAGGTGCTGAAGTATTCCATAACCTGAAAAAAATCTTGCACGATAAAGGCATGAATACTGCGGTGGGTGATGAAGGTGGTTTTGCGCCAGACTTTAAATCCAACGAAGAATGCTTGGCAACCATTGCTGAAGCCATCAGCGCGGCTGGTTACACTATGGGCGAAGACATCCTCATTGGTTTGGATTGCGCTGCGTCTGAATTCTACAAAAACGGTAAATATGAATTGACTGGCGAAGCCTTGAGCCTGAGCAGCAAAGAAATGGCGGATTACTTGGCGAATCTGGTGGATAAATTCCCAATTGTGACCATTGAAGACGGTTTGGATGAATCAGATTGGGATGGTTGGAAATATCTGACCGATATTCTCGGCAAGAAAATTCAATTGGTGGGCGATGACTTGTTCGTGACCAACACCAAAATTTTGAAAGAAGGCATTGAAAAAGGCATTGGTAACTCAATCCTGATCAAAATTAACCAAATTGGTACTTTGACCGAAACCTTTGCTGCTATCGAGATGGCTAAACGTGCGGGTTATACCGCTGTGATCTCTCACCGTTCTGGTGAAACCGAAGACTCAACCATCGCTGATATTGCGGTTGGTTTGAACGCAGGTCAAATCAAAACGGGTTCTTTGTCACGCTCAGACCGTATTGCTAAATACAATCAATTGTTGCGTATCGAAGAAGCTTTGGGCGAAACGGTGAGCTATCCGGGTGTGAGCACATTCTACAACATCAAAAAATAATGGGTGTTGAAGTGTTTAAACGCTCTGTTTGATAAAAAAGGCTGGATAATCCCAGCCTTTTTTATATTGTTTATCCATTTAAGAAGTTTGCTCAGACGACGAAGATCCCTTTTTCTCGCGCACAGCTAAAGCACCTGCATTTTCAGGGTAGCGTGCATGATGGTCTGCGAAGTCCAGTTTTAATTGTTCGATCTCTTCTTCAATTGTATCTTTGACGTAACGGTAGTTGGAAACCCCGACCGTTTTCGTTTCATAATTAAACTTTGCCAATCCAATAGGTACATTCGCCGCTTTTGCAATGTAGTAGTAGCCTAAATGGATATAGGGTTTGTAAGAGCGTGTACCTTCAATAGCGATTACCAGCCAGCAGTTGTCTTCTGCCATCATAGTTTTTTTCAAATTCTGCGCTACGTCCAAATTGCCTTCCCGTTTGATGCCGATGCCACCTAATTTACGCATGAGCCAGCCAAATACAGGCGGTTTGAACAGTGACTCTTTTGCAACCCAACGGGGCTTTACTTGATAAGCCGATTTCCACAGGACACCCAGAGGAAAATCCCAATTGGACGTGTGTGGATAAACCACAATAATGCCGCGTGGTCCAGGTAATGGCTCATAGTAGGTTTTCCAGCCGATGAGTTTGAAAATTGCAAAAGAAATTTTTGACCACATGATGTTCGATCTAAAGTAAAAGAGTTTGAATTTTAAAGGAAAAGCG
>CAYZVI010000125.1:0-4761 GCA_964481695.1 uncultured Hydromonas sp.
GCGTGTTTGTGTTCGAGTTTTTGATGGCGGCGTTGTTCGCGTTCGGTTTTTTCTCGTTGGAGTCGCTGCGCGCGGAATTGATACTGCTCACGTGCGGCGTGTGCGCGGGTACGTGTCCAGTCGGGATCAGTAGCCAGTGGCATTTCAATGCAATCAACGGGACAAGGTGGCACACAGAGTTCGCAGCCGGTACATAGATCCGCGATGACGGTGTGCATGAGTTTGGCTGCGCCGACGATGGCATCAACGGGGCAAGCTTGGATGCATTTGGTGCAGCCAATGCATTGGTCTTCGATGATGGTGGCAACGCGCAGCGGTTGCTCCACACCATTTTCGGGATTGAGTGCAATGACTGTGCGATCCGTGATGTGCGCGAGCTCAATAATGCCTTTTGCACCTCCGGGTGGACATTGGTTGATCGGTGTGTGCTCAAATGCAATGGCGTGGGCGTAAGGTGCGCAGCCATCATAGCCGCATTGGGTGCATTGGGTTTGTGGAAGTGCGTCATCAATGCGTTGTGCCAGTTGTTCCGTAGAGAGCACTTCGGTGATGCTGTGTGGCGTGTTCATTTAGCTTTTGTTGGGCTTGGTGTACCGACGGCTGATTTTTTTGATTTGGCGTAGGGTACGTATAGATTTGAATACTTGCGCCAGATGGGCGCGATCCGTTACGTCAATGATGATGCGAATGTCGGCATCGCCGCTTTGAGTTTCAAGAGAGACATCGGAGATGTTTGCACCGGCTTCAGCGATTCGACTGGCAACCTTGGCCAGTAGTCCTTTTTCATTGACTGCAATAATGGATAGGGAGACTGGGAATGTGAGTGTCGCGTCGGAATGGCTGTCCCATTCAAGGTTGATCCAGCGCAGGTTGTCCGAGCTGCGTTGTGCTCGAGCCGTTGGGCACTCGGTCGTGTGGATGATGAGGCCTTGTTTTTTCTGCAGGTAGCCAATGATGGCATCGCCTTTAATTGGGCGGCAGCATTTGGATAGGGTAACGGTGTTGGCCTCATCACCACGGATGATGAGGCGCTCGCTTTCGGCTTTGACCAGTGCTTCCTCTGATGCTTCGAGCAGGGCTTTTTGAGATGCGTTGGCATCTCGGCTTTGGTTGATAAATAGCCAGCGCTGCGCGGTGATGTTGGCATAACGGATGCCAAGGCCGATTTCGGAGAGGAGTTCTTCTTGGTTTTTACTGCCAACGTCGCCAAGCAGTCGTTCCCAGCCATCTTTGACTTGATCAGGGTAGGGCAGATTAATTTGTTCGATGGCTTGGCGTAGGAGTTGTTCACCGAGCATGGCTGATTCGACCATGCGTTGTGATTTGAAGTAGTGGCGCAGCTCCATGCGCGCTTTGCCCGTTTTGACCCATTTGAGCCAAATCGGTGCTGGATGTGCTTCTGGATCGGTGATGATTTGAACGCGATCGCCGTTGGTCAGCTCTTGGCTAATCGGGCTGTCAATGCCATTGATGATTGCGCCTGCCGCTCGGTTACCAATGTCGGTGTGAATGGCGTAGGCAAAGTCAAGTGCAGTCGCTTGGCGTGGCAGGCTGAGGATTTTTGATTTCGGCGTGAATACGTATACCGCATCGGGTGATAGATCCACCTTGATATGCTCGAGAAATTCAATCGAATCGTTGGTTTTCTGCTGGATGTGCAGCAGTGATTGCAGCGTAAGGTGCGATTGCTTTTGTACTTCGGAGAAGCTGACATCGGATTCTTTGTACAGCCAGTGCGTTGCGATGCCGGATTCAGCGATACGTTCCATATTATGCGTGCGTATTTGGAACTCCATTGGTTTGCCAACGTGGTTTAAGACGATGGTGTGCAGCGATTGATAGCCATTTTTTTTGGGAATGGCGATGTAGTCTTTGAAGCGACCCGGCACGGGGTTGAATAATCCATGCAGAATCCCGAGGCTCAGGTAGCAGTCACTGCGGGTGTTGACCAGCACGCGAAAACCGTACACATCCATGACTTTGGATAGGGACAGTTTTTTGCTTTTCATCTTTTGGTAGATGCTGGCGAGATTTTTCTCGCGGCCGAAGATTTCTGCTTGAATTTTGGCAGCAGCAAAGCTTTCACGAATTTGGTGAATGACTTTGCCAAACATTTCGCGTTTAATTTGTCGGGAGCCTTTGAGCGCCTCGCGCAACACATTCGCGCGCCAAGGATAAATTTGTTCAAAGCACAGGTCTTCTAGTTGACGATAGATATCATCCAAACCGAGGCGGTGCGCAATCGGTGCGTAGATTTCTAAGGTTTCCTGCGCGATGCGTTTGCGCTTATCGGCACGCATGGTTTGCATGGTCGATAAGTTATGCAAACGATCGGCCAGTTTGACCAATATGACGCGCACGTCATCGGCCATGGCCAGCAGCATTTTGCGGAAGCTTTCGGCTTGTTGTGCTTCTTTGCTATCAAAAGACAGTTTGTCTAACTTAGAAAGGCCATCTACGAGATTGGCCACTGGTGCGCCAAATTGGTTGGCCAAAGTGATTTTATCAACACCGCAATCTTCCAATACATCGTGCAGTAATGCCGCTTTGATGGATTGAGAATCGAGTTTCCAATTCGCGCAGAGCGTCGCAACTGCGATTGGATGGGTAATGTAGGGTTCTCCAGTTTGGCGATACTGCCCTAAATGAGCCGAATCGGCAAAGGTAAATGCATTGCGAATACGCGTGCATTCTGCTTCAGAAAGGTAGCTGTTGAGTTGCTCGAACAGTGTGTCTAAACCCGCTTTGATGAGCTCGGCATGTTGTTTTTTATGCTCGCTCGATACCGCATGCGTGCTGTGTGTCGCATGAAATTCTTGTTCGGTGGTGCGTTCGGGGTGATTCTGTTCTGACATATATTTAAAAGTTTTTAACTATGAAAAACTATTTAATGATTCTTAAAAACTATTAATTTTTAGGGAAAAAAAGCCATTGAAACAATGGCTTTGGTAAATTAGTTGGGTACTTTGAGCAACATTTCTACACCCACTTCACCTGCGGCGATTTCACGCAATGCGGTAACAGTCGGTTTGTCATTGCTGACAATTTTCGGGCTATGGCCTTGTGCCAACTGACGCGCGCGATAGGTCGCTGACAAAGTCATGTCAAAGCGATTTGGAATTTGTTTCAAGCAATCTTCTACGGTAATACGTGCCATGTGTTTTACTCTTTCAGTTGAGCCACTGGTGACTTTTATTTAACCACCAAGTTGGCAAAAATTTCGGGATAACGTGCCTTTTGCGAGGCAAACCGCAAACGAGCCGCGCAGACAACCTGCTGCAACTGCGATAATGCGGTGGAAAATTGATGGTTAATGATAACATATTCACACTCATCTGCGTGCGCCATTTCATTTTTGGCCGCGGCCAGACGCTTGGCAATCACCTCCTCGCTATCTGTCCCTCGTTTGTGCAACCGTCGGCTGAGCTCTTCCATAGACGGCGGTAGGATGAAAATACCGACCATCTCGGGGAAATGCGCTCGCACCTGTTGCGCACCTTGCCAGTCGATTTCCAGCAGCACGTCTTTGCCTGAAGTCAAGGCCGACATGATCCAATCTTTGGATGTACCGTAGTAATTGCCATGTACCTCTGCCCACTCGATGAAGCCGCCCGCGTCGCGTTTGGCTAAAAATTCGTCCGCCGTGGTGAAGTGATAGGCGACGCCATCCGCCTCTCCGACACGCGGTGAGCGGGTGGTATGTGAAATGGACAGTAAAATGTTGTCGTCGGCTTTGAGCAGTTCTGCGACCAAAGAAGATTTGCCCGCGCCACTCGGAGCGATGATGACAAATAAACTGCCAATATGTGCTTGTGTTGAAGGGTTCATAAATAATCCTACTATTTCGTGTTTATTCCAAATTTTGCACCTGTTCGCGCATTTGCTCAATGATGAGTTTTAAATCCAATGAGGCTTGCGTTTGCAGCAGGCTGGCGGATTTTGAGCCGAGCGTGTTCGCCTCGCGGTTGAATTCCTGCATCAAAAAGTCGAGTTTCTTGCCGACGTTGCCGCCTTCAGTGAGATTTTGTCGTGCGTTGCGCAGATGGCCGTCGAGCCGATCGAGCTCCTCGGCGACATCAATGCGAATCGCGGTCAGGCTGACCTCTTGCTTGATGCGCTCGAGTAATTCCTCACGCGGAATGGCGGATGTGGCGATGGCGACGTCGTTTTTGCCTGCGTCCAAAGCTTTGAGCAGACGCTCGGTGAGTTTTTGCTCCTGATGCGCGAGCAATTCGGGCAATTGCACGCGCAGATTGCCGACAATGGTTTCAATCGCATCCAGTCGCTCTAAAATCGTTTGTTTGAGATGCTCGCCTTCATGCTCGCGGCTGGATAAAAATTGTTTCAACGCCTCTTGGGTCAGCTCAGAGATTTGCTCGGCCGTCACCGCGCCCAATACATCCGCTGCTCCGGCGCTGCTCGGTACGACACCGGGCCAGTTCAGCAGACTGCTGACGTTCAGCGGTGCGGCATTCGGCGCGTGTGCGAGCAGGGCGTTTTGCAAGGCGAGGGCTTGTTGCAGTGCGTTAGGGTTGATGAGTTGCGCGGAGCTGGTTTCATCCGACGGCAAGAGCATTTGCCAGCTAATTTTACATTCGAGTTTGCCGCGTTTGACCGCGCGCGTGAGCGTTTCGCGGATTTGCCCTTCAAAGGCTGCCAGCTCGTCGGGGATTTTGATGCTCAAATCGAGAAAGCGGCTGTTGACACTTTTTAACTGCATGCTCAGACGGCATAGTTGCGAGGCGACCTGCGCTTGGCCAA
>CAYZVI010000126.1:0-4752 GCA_964481695.1 uncultured Hydromonas sp.
TTTGAATGTCTTCTGACATGGTGTTTCCTAAAGAATGGGAATGTTGTGTGATTCGATGTGCATTCAGTCGCAGCACATCCAAAAAGATGGTTTATTTTAGCCGTTTTTAGCGGCTTATGGACGCTTTGCTGATTTCTGGCTGTCGGGTAACTGTACCATGGCTAAGCTCGCGGCATGCTGCTCGGCCAGACGGCGCGTGCTTCCCTCGCCTTGCGTGCGGATATGCAGCGCAGGAATTTCGCAGGAGACCACGAATACTTGCTCATGTGCCGCGCCAGTGGTGGCGATGATGTCGTATTTCGGTACGGGGAGTTTTTGCGCTTGCAGGCGCTCTTGTAGCTGGGTTTTCGCGTCTTTGCCCGCCGTATTCGGATCGAGTTCGGCCAAAATCGGCGCGTAGAGTTTGGTGACCACGGCCTGCGCAGTGGCAAAATCCGCATCGCAGAACACCGCACCGAATATGGCTTCGACCGCATCGGCGAGGATGGATGGGCGCTCCAAGCCGCCGCTTTTGAGTTCACCTTCGCCAAGGAAAATATAGCGGTGTAGCTCCAGCGCCTGCGCGATCGTGACCAGCGTTTCCTGCCGCACGAGGTGCGCGCGAATACGTGAGAGTTCGCCCTCTTTCAGCTCAGCAAACTGGTGAAACAGACTGTAGGCGATGGTGCAGTTGAGCACGCCGTCGCCGAGGAACTCCAGCCGTTCGTTGTGCTCGGCGGCATAGCTGCGGTGCGTGAGCGCCTGACGCAGCCATTTTTTTTGTATGAACTGGTAGCCCAGCTGATCTTGCAGCATGTCAATCGCGGAGGCGGTTTTTCGACTGGTCATATTATTGGATGGAATTACCAATACGTGACCAATGGCCGAAGTTCATCCACACAAAATAGGCTTTGCCTATGATGTTTTGCTCCGGCACGAAGCCCCAGTAGCGGCTGTCCGTACTGTTATCACGATTGTCGCCCATCATGAAATATTGACCTTGCGGCACTTTACATTCGATACCCGTAGCGTTGGGTAAATAGGTGCAAGCTGCGGTATTGGCTGCGAATGGGAATTGTTTGAGTTCACTGGTATTGATCACCGGCTGCTGCTCAATGGTCAGAATATCGTGCGTCACCGCGCCCTCCTCGGACGCTTTGCTCAAAATGAGCTTCAGGATCGGCTGACTGGTATTCGGGTAGGTCGGGTATTCAGCTGCCGGAATCTCGCCGGTTTTCGGCGTTTGGTGATAGACCTGTCCATTCACGGTGAGCACTTTGTTTTCATAGCGAATCACGTCGCCCGGCTCGCCCACCACGCGTTTGATGTAGCTTTGTGATTTATCCGGCGGGAATTGGAACACCACCACTTCGCCTTTTTTCGGATGGTTCATTGGGATCGCCACATCGTTGGTGATCGGCATACGAATGCCGTAGGTGTATTTATTCACCAAGATAAAGTCGCCCACATACAGATTCGGCAGCATGGAGCCGGACGGAATACGAAACGGCTCGACCACAAACGAGCGCAATACAAATACCAACGCGATCACGCCAAACAGACCAGCGGTGTATTCGAGCCACCACGGCCGTTGCAACGCCGCTCGCACCGCATCATTATGCCCGCCCGCGGCCTGAGCACGAATCGCATCAGCAACCACACGGCGCCTCGGCGCGAAAATAAATTTATCCAGCAGCCAAAAAATGCCCGTAACAACAAATAGTACCAACAACAATGTACCAAACCACATATTTGATTTCTCCCTTAATCATCGACTCGTAAAATTGCCAAGAACGCTTCCTGTGGCACTTCTACCGAGCCGACTTGTTTCATACGTTTTTTACCGGCTTTTTGCTTTTCTAACAATTTTTTCTTACGCGTAATATCACCGCCATAACATTTGGCCAATACGTTTTTACGCATAGCCTTGACATTTTCACGCGCAATGATCTGCGCACCAATCGCCGCCTGAATCGCCACATCGTACATCTGACGCGGGATCAACTCACGCATTTTCGCTGCGACTTGACGGCCACGCGAAGCGGCATTGGAACGGTGAACGATGATGGACAACGCATCGACTTTTTCACCATTGATTAGCATATCGACTTTGACCACATCCGCCGGACGGTATTCTTTAAACTCATAGTCCATTGAGGCATAACCGCGCGAGGTGGATTTGAGTTTGTCAAAAAAGTCCATGACGACCTCGGCCATCGGGATGTCGTAGGTCAATTTCACCTGACGGCTGTGGTAGGCCATATTGGTTTGCACGCCGCGCTTTTGCGTACACAGCGTGATCACGCTGCCAACGTATTCCTGCGGCATGAATAGATGCACGGTGACGATCGGCTCACGGATTTCGTTGATCTTCGATGGATCAGGCATTTTCGATGGGTTTTCCATCTGCACTACGGTGCCATCGCGCATTTCGACCTCATACACTACCGACGGCGCGGTGGTGATCAAATCCATGTCGAACTCGCGCTCCAAACGCTCCTGTACGATTTCCATGTGCAGCAAGCCGAGGAACCCGCAACGAAAGCCAAAGCCCAATGCCTGCGAGACTTCTGGCTCGTAGTGCAATGATGCGTCGTTCAGTTTCAATTTTTCTAACGAGTCGCGCAGTGCGTCATACTCGGAGGATTCGACCGGATAGAGACCAGCGAAAACCTGTGGTTGAATTTCTTTAAAGCCCGGCAACGGCGCTTCTGCCGCCGGTTTGGCCTGCGTGTTCACATGGGTGATGGTGTCGCCCACTTTGGCGGCGGATAATTCTTTCAGCCCCGTAATGATGAAACCCACTTGACCTGCGGAGAGCTGCGGCAGATTTTTTGATTTCGGTGTGAATACACCCAGATGCTCGACACCGTGCTGCGCCCCGGTTGCCATCATTTGAATTTTGTCTTTCGATTTGAGCGTGCCGTTGACCACGCGCACCAGCATAACCACACCGACATAGTTATCAAACCATGAGTCGATAATCAAGGCCTGCAACGGCGCATTCGGATCGCCTTCCGGCGGCGGCACACGCTCAATCAACCGCTCCAATACATCCTGCACGCCCAACCCGGTTTTCGCCGAACACAACACCGCGTCCTGCGCCTCAATGCCGATCACATCCTCGATCTCGGCAATCGCATTGGCTGGCTCGGCTGCGGGCAAGTCGATTTTATTCAGCACCGGTACAACCTCGACACCCAGCTCAATCGCGGTGTAGCAGTTCGCCACTGTTTGCGCTTCCACGCCTTGCGACGCGTCCACCACCAACAGCGCGCCTTCGCACGCAGACAGCGAGCGCGACACTTCATACGAGAAGTCAACGTGTCCTGGGGTGTCAATCAGATTCAGATTGTAAACTTCACCGTTTTTCGCTTTGTATTCGAGTGCGGCGGTTTGCGCCTTGATCGTAATCCCGCGCTCACGTTCAATGTCCATCGAGTCCAGCACCTGCGACTCCATCTCACGTTCGGACAGACCACCGCACATGTGAATGATGCGGTCAGCCAAGGTCGATTTGCCGTGGTCAATATGGGCGATGATTGAGAAATTACGAATATTTTTCATGTAAATAACTTAAAGAATTCTGTAGTTTGCACACTCCAAAAATAATGGGAGGAATGCCGTTCGCTTAAAACGCGTTATTTTACTTGAAAGTACAACTTTTCGGGCGGCTTTCGGGTTAATCCGAATTGTCTTCATCCCCTAAAAACCCATCTCGTCTGAAGGTCAGCACCAGCGTATCGCGGTGACCGTGTTCGGCAGTCGGTTGAATCGGAGTTGACTCGTGAATGACTTTGGCATCATCCATCCACAGCAGTGACCAAGGCTCACGTAAAGTAAAACGCTGACCGTTTGGACCATTGGCTTCAAACACACGGGTTTCCCCGCCTTTAATGCCCACACGATCCAACAAAAACACCATAACAAAATCCACACCGTCGCGGTGCGCGCCCTCAGGCGTTGGCCGACCGATGCCATCGGTGGTATCAATTCGAAACTGATGTGCTTCGATGTACCATTGATCCCTGTCATTATTAGCAGGCTTGACTTCTGAGCACATATTCGCCGCACGCTTAATCAAACTTTGCCATGCCGGATGCGCAACCACCTCCTGCTCCATAGGCTCAAACCAACGACGCATGCCGCCATGCAGTGCGTTATATTCTACCGGCTGATAATGGGCTCGATGTGCAGTTTGTGTCAACTCGCCATCATTCACAATGAAACATGAATGGCGGCGTAGGCGGTAACGCCCACCGTCTTTGAGGTACTCATCACGGCTCAAGCGATCCCACGCCGGCGTTAATTCGGATAAGCCCTCTACCCGTATACCTAAATTGGGCCAATCACGTGCGGATAACACGGCAAAACCTTGTGTACGTATGGCAAAAATCAGTTGATCAGCGGGCGTGAGTGGAATAGTTGTCAACATCATCAATATTTTGTTATCAAAAAATTATTCGTGTGTCATATTGTAAGCGGGCAAAAGCCGTGGCACAAATAATTCCGTAAGCGGTTGAGCAAACCAATGCCTAAATGGTTCCCAAAACACCGAAAATTATATTTTTTCTCAAACCACCCCTTGAAATAAGCGAGGCATGCCATCATAATTAGCACTCAGAGGGTGAGAGTGCTAATTTGCTTGCAAAACAGTGTACGCCCCTTGCTTTTCATCAGTATTTATTTGATTTTAAAACTTATTTTCAAGGAGTTTACCCATGAACATTCGTCCGTTGCACGACCGAGTGATTGTTAAACGTGTTGAAGCCG
>CAYZVI010000127.1:0-4741 GCA_964481695.1 uncultured Hydromonas sp.
CGCGATCCACGGCGAGGGTGTATTGGGTCAAGTCGTTCGTGCCGATGGACACGAAATCAAGCTTCGGTAACAGTGCGTGCAAAATCAGTGCGGCGGATGGAATCTCAATCATCACACCGATGGGCATGTGTGGGTCAAACGGAATTTGCGCTTCGCGTAGCTGCGTGCGGGCTTTTTCGATCAGTGTGAGCGTTTGTTGCAATTGCTCTATGCCGCTGACCATCGGGATGAGAAGTTTGATCGCACCGTAGTGCGACGCGCGCAGAATCGCCCGAATTTGCGTTAAGAACATTTTCGGATTGGCCAAACAGTAGCGTACCGCACGTAAGCCCAGCGCCGGATTCATCGGCGTTTCATAATCATCGGTGGATAATGCTTTGTCCGAGCCGATGTCGAGCGTACGGATGGTGACGGGTTTGCCGTCCATCAGTGCGGCGGCTGTTTTGTAGACATCAAATTGTTCGGCTTCGTCGGGCAAATCCTTGCGATTCATGAACAGATATTCGGTACGAAATAGCCCCACGCCGTCCGCGCCCATAGCCTTGAGCTTTGGAATGTCGGAGGGTGATTCGATATTTGCCATGAGTTTGATGGCTTTGCCATCGAGGGTCTCAGTGTCGCGGCCAATCAACTCAGCCAAACGGGTTTCTTCGTCAATTTGTGCTTGTTGAACCTGACGATAGTGCGAGAGAATAAATTCATCGGGATTAACCAGCACCACGCCGTTAACCCCGTCCACAATCACCCATTCGTTTTGTCGAATGATCGCGCGTGCTTGTCCAGTTGAAACGACTGCGGGTAAACCCAAACCACGCGCAACGATGGCAGTGTGGCTATTTGGTCCGCCGGTGTCGGTGATAAAACCGCCAAGCGAGCGACCTTTGAATTGCAGCATATCGGCGGGTGCGATGTCATGCGCCACCAGTATCATTTCGGTGTCAAATGCTTGCGGTATTTCGCATACCAGACGGTTGCGTTCGCGTAGGGCACGCATGATGCGTGTGCCGACTTGCATGACGTCTTGTTTGCGTTCGCGCAGGTATTCGTCTTCAAACGCATCAAACTGAGCCATTAGGGCATGCACTTGCTCGGACAGCGCCCATTCGGCGTTGTAGCGTTGTTCGGAAATGAGTTTTTGCGTGGCATTTACGATTAGCTCGTCTTGCGCAATCATGCTGTGCACGCTGAGCATGGCACTCATTTCAATCGGTGCATCATCGTCCAGATGGCTTTGCAGTTCGTTAAATTCAGTTTGAATGTTTTGAATGGCATCGCGAAAACGCGCCAGCTCCTCTTCAATTTGATCCGCTGATATCAGGTAGTGTTGCGCTTCCAAGCTGACGTGCGAGAGCAGATGCGCTCGCCCGATCGCAACTTTGTCACTCACACCGATGCCGTGGATGCTGAAGGTCACTACTGTTTCCTTGTTTATTCAGATTCGCCGAAACGATTGGCAATAACGGCCAGTACAGCGTCCAGCGCTTCTTGCTCGTCTTCGCCGTCTGCTTCGATGGTGACCACTGAGCCAATACCCGCTGCGAGCATCATCACCCCCATGATGGATTTGGCGTTGACACGACGGCCATTGCGTGTGATCCATACGTCACTTTTGAATGGCGTAACGGTTTGCGTCAATACGCCGGATGCGCGCGCATGTAAACCGAGTTTATTGATGATGGTCGTTTCAGCCTGTACCATGGTGTTCCTTATTTCAAAAAATCAATCGTTTAAATTTAATGAGTTTTATTCGTTGTGTTGAGCGGATGTTTCATGGGCGCGCTCATACACAAAAAGTCCTCGCTGGCCGCCCTCAATCGATTTTTTCGCTAATTCGGCCAGTGGTAGTTGACGGTAGTTTACCGCACGCAGCAAGGTCGGTAGGCTCACGCCGTAGATGAGCTCGGTCTCTGGATGCTGGTCAATCAGACGCACCGCGCAGTTGGCCGGTGTTGCGCCGCACATGTCGGTGAATACTAGCACGCCGTCTCCGCTGTTCAGCTCATTAACGGCGTTCATGGCGCGATCGGCGACTTGATTGACGTCTTCGTCGGCCAGAACGTCAAGTGCAAGTACGTCTTCGGGGACGCTTTTATACACATGTTGTAGTGTTGCCAAAAAAGCTTGTCCGAGAGGGGCGTGGGTAATGATTAAAATTCCAACCATAGTGCGCGGCTACTTAATGTTTTCTATCATGATATAAGTCTCAGTTTTTACGATACAAGTGCGTACGAAAAACGAGTCGCTAAAACCAACACTGTATTCTATCCTGAATCCGCAGATTCGTGAACCTTATCCAGCCATATGTAAGGCCTTTTTTCTGAAAAATCAAATTGTTGTTGGAGTCGGTTTCCTTGAGCATACATTTATATTTTACCAATCGGTCGAATGCTTCATCATGCCCACGGATTCCATTGTGCAACTGCCGCCGGATATGGAATAATGCGGGCGCAATAACTCAGTCTTATCCTATGAATAACCAAATGCCAGTGTCAAACCCAGTGTGGTCGGACAATCCCAATATCCATAGCCGCCAAACCGGTATCCATGAAGATTTACCGATGCTTTTGGCGCGCCATCGCGATAGTGTATTTCAGAAACCCTATACCGACTATAACCGAGCCGCATTTGCGCAATTCATGCTGGCGTGGTCAGATAGCGGATTTGCCTCGTTAATTGTTGACGCCGGATGTGGTGTAGGTGAGTCCACACTACACATTGCACGCGCGCATCAGCAGGCCTTCGTGGTGGGAGTGGATCAGTCTGAGGATCGGTTGACCACACAAAAAAGCTGGTGGCGCGATGAGCTGCCGAGCAATTTTGTTTGGATCCGCGCGGATTTGGTGGATTTTTGGCGACTGCTGCATGATGAACTGGTTCAGCGTGGTGAGCGGCTCTTTAAACACTATATCCTCTATCCGAATCCGTGGCCGAAAATCGGTCATCTGAAACGTCGCTGGCACGGGCATGCGGTGCTGCCAACAATCTTGGCTCTGGGAGGTGTATTGGAATGCCGTAGTAACTGGCCTATATATATTCAGGAGTTTGCCTTCGCAGTGGCGCAATTAAGCGGGAAACCCCCCGAGTTTTCGGGGCAGTTGCCACCGATAGCGTCGCCGATGACGCCGTTTGAGCGAAAATACCAGCAGCGTAAAGAGCCCTTGTTTATGTGTCGGTTTGTTATCGGTTCGGATTACTGTGGTTAGCCTTCAGGATTATTTGCGCAACGCGGTCAATCAGCCTACAATGGCGGTATTTCGTTTCATACATTATTCATTGAAATAGGCACATCATGGCACATTCAACTGCATACGACGTGATTATTATTGGCGCAGGGCCAGCGGGCTTGAGCTTGGCGCGATCTTTGGCGGACACTTCGCTGAGCGTGGCGATTATTGATCCCGCATCGGCTGAAACGCTCAAAAATCCACCGCCGGATGGCCGCGAAATTGCCTTGACGCATTATTCCAAAGAGTTGCTGCAGGAAATGGGCGCGTGGGATGCGGTGCCAGAAGGCGAAATTTTCTACCTGCGTTCGGCCAAAGTGGTGGACGGCACATCACCGTTTGAACTGCATTTCGAAACGCCGAGTAAAGCACGCGGTAAACTAGCCGATACGCTGGGCTATCTGATTTCCAATCACCACATCCGCCAGTCGATTTATTCACAAGTCGAAGGGCAAAAAAATCTGACTTGGTTCACCGAGGCCAAGGTGCAAAACGTCGGTGGCACGGACAAGGAAGCGCATGTGGTACTCAGCTCCGGTGAGCGCTTGACCGCGCGTCTGGTGGTCGCGGCGGATTCTCGTTTTTCCACCACGCGCCAGCAAATGGGCATTCCGGTGGACATGCACGACTTTGGTCGTACCGTGATTACCTTCCGCATTGAACACACGGCGAGCAATGAGAATACGGCGTTTGAATGCTTCCACTATGGACGCACCTTGGCGATTTTGCCTTTGACCGAATACCTGTCCAGCGCGGTGATTACCATTGACACGCAATTAGCGCATCTGGTGCAGGACGCGGACGATGAGATGATGGCGCAAGACATCGCTGAACGTGTCGGGCATCGTCTGGGTGACGTGAAAGTAGTGAGCCAACGCTATCGCTATCCGCTGGTGGGCACGCACGCGCGTCGTTTTTACAGCACACGTTTTGCGCTAATCGGCGACGCGGCGGTCGGTATGCATCCTGTAACGGCGCACGGCTTTAACCTCGGTTTGTCCAGTCAAGCGATTTTGAGTGATTTGATCAAATCGGCACAACGCCAAGGGCGCGATATCGGCGCACCTACTTTGTTGCAACAATATGATCGCAAACACCAGCTCAAAACTCGCCCGATTTATCATGGCACAAATTTTGTGGTGAAATTATTTACCAACGAAACGCCGCCGGCAAAATTATTGCGTGGTGCGATTTTGCGCGTGTCGGATGTGCTCACGCCGGTGAAAAAACTCATCAGCCATCAATTAACGGGTTAATGAACGGTTTATTAGTTGAAATAAACGCGCGCCAAGCAGCGAAATCGACGTTGCTTGGCGCATTTTTATGGTCAATCGGCATGGGCGCTCAGGCGGCCGCGCCGGTGTGTGATGCGGCGCAAACCGAGCAGATACGGCGCAGCACCGATACATCGGATTTGAATTTAAAGTGTTCGCTCACTTTGTCGGCGGATGCGATCCTTGCGCGGCGTGTGGTGATAGAGGGTGAAGAGGCGTCGGATGTGGCGCTCGATTGTGCTG
>CAYZVI010000128.1:0-4712 GCA_964481695.1 uncultured Hydromonas sp.
GCCGAAACCTTTAACGAAACCGAGCGCATCATTGGTCGCTGGTTTGCCCAAAATCCCGGCATGCGCGAACGCTGGACTATCGCCACCAAAGTCGCCGGCCCCTCACGCGGTATGCCATGGGTGCGCGGCGGCAGTGACCAGCTGAGCGCGCAGGACATCATTGCCGCTTGCGATGGCAGTCTGAAACGGCTCAATACCGAAGTGATTGACCTTTACCAAATCCACTGGCCGACACGCCCGACGATGATGTTTGGCAAAATCTACTACGACGGGCAAGCACAAAACCTCGCTACCGTTGTTGAGCAAATTCACGAGCAACTCAGCGCACTGGCGCAACTGGTGCAAGCAGGCAAAGTCAAAGCCGTCGGCCTGTCGAACGAAACCCCATTCGGCGTACACGAATTCATCCGCATGGCCGAGCAACATGATTTACCGCGCATTGCCACCGTGCAAAACCCCTACTCTCTCGTAAACCGCAGCTACGAGAACGGTCTGGACGAAACCATGCACCTGCTCGGCGTATCACTGCTGGCCTACTCACCGCTCGCGTTCGGCCTGCTCACCGGCAAATACGACCACAGCGGACTGACCGGCGCAGACGCGCCGGCGCAAGCACGTCTGAGCCGCTATGAATCCACCCGTCGCCAACGTTGGGGGCGTCCCGAAGCAGTCGATGCCGCACGCCTGTACAACCAGCTTGCCCGCGATCACGGCCTCACACCGACGCAACTCGCGCTCGCGTACTGCTATCAAAAATGGTGCGTTGCCAGCACCATCATTGGCGTGACCTCGGTAGCGCAATTGGACGAATGCATTGACGCCTACGACGTGAAACTGTCCGACGACATCATCCAAACCATAGACCAAATCCGCTGGCAACATCGCGATCCGGCACAATAATCGATCAGAAAACATCATGAAACTACTGAGCATCCAAATCGGTAAAAGCCAACCACTGGCTGTCCCAACGCCAAACGGCACGCAAGAAGTCCGCTCCGCTATTCGTAAAACAACAACGGAAGGCCCTGTGCGTGTAGAACTACTGGGACTCGTGGGCGACGAGCAAACCGATCTATCCGTACACGGCGGCCTGTCTAAAGCCGTCTACGCCTACCCGATCGAGCACTACCCGTTTTGGCAGGCGCAGCGCGAGCAGCTCGGCTTTGACGACGTATTGCCTCACGGCAGCATGGGTGAAAACCTTACCTTGCAAGGGCTATTAGAAATCGACGTTTACGTCGGCGATGAACTGCATTTCCCCGACTGCATCCTGCGCGTGACCGAACCGCGCCAGCCGTGCTTCAAATTCAACGCCGTGATGGGCGACAAACTCGCCGCCAAAAAAATGCTGCAAAACGGCCTGTCGGGATTTTATCTGGCCGTGGTCAAAACCGGCACGCTGAGTGCAGGGCAATGCTTCACACTGATCCCAGGTACGCGCGAAACCTCAATCGCCTCGCTCAACCAAAGTCATGCGAAAAAGGCGGATAAGGCTGAGGAATAAACGCTGATTCAAATCGGATTCCCGCTTGCGCGGGAATAACCGTATGGGACTGTGGCTATACACCTCGTTTGCGCAGCATCACCCGCAAATCATCACCCAGCATCTGCACGCCATGCCAACGCCACGCGCCCGCCTGCGTCAAATCATCCAGAGCCGCATCCGTCGGGAACGCCGCCGTCGGCACGCCCGCGCCAACCACACGCGGCGCAAGATACATCAACAACTCATCAACCAACCCATCTTCGAGCAACGCCGCGTTCAGCGTCGCACCTGCCTCCACATGAATCTCATTGAACTCATGCTCGGCCAAATGCGCCCACAGCGCGTGCAAATCCACACGCTCATGCTGCACACCGTCTCGCACCACTGAAACCGTCGGCAGCCGCAGAACCGTCAGATTCGGATGCGCCTGCTCCAGTAATGCCAAGCGTGCCGCCAACGCACCCGCCTGCGGATGATCCTCCGCCACCTCGGCGCAAGCCAACCACACTTGACCATCGTTGAATAATTTAGCGCTCACCGGCGTGTACGCCCACGCATCGACCACACACTTAATTGGCTGAATCGGCTGATTCACCAGCGCCACGCCGCGCACATTCAACTGCGGATCATCGTGCAGCACCGTACCCACACCGGTTACGACCACATCCGCGCGCGCGCGCCATAGATGCCCGTCCTGCCGCGCCGCTTCGCCCGTAATCCACTGACTGCGACCAGTCGGTAGCGCCGTTTTACCATCCGCACTCTGCGCCCATTTAAGCCGCGTGAATGGCCGATGATATTGCATGCGCGTCATAAAACCGATGTTCAACTCATACGCCGCCCGTGCCAGCTCATGCTCGGGAAGCAGCACCTCCACCGCTATGCCCGCAGCACGCAATTTTTCCACACCCTGCCCCGCCACCTGCGGATTCGGATCCAAACACGCCACCACAACCTTTGCCACGCGCGCCAAAATCAAGGCATGCGCGCACGGCGGCGTGCGCCCGTAATGACTGCACGGCTCCAAAGTCACATACGCCGTCGCACCGACCGTATCCATCTCGCGCTGCTGCGCGTCGCGCAGTGCCACCACCTCGGCATGCGCCTGCCCAACCGATTGGGTATGCCCCTGCCCGATGACCTGCCCATCCTTGACCAACACGCATCCGACGCGCGGATTGGGCGAACTCAGACCGATGGCGTGGTGCGCCAGCTCTAAAGCGGTTTGTAAATAGGAGATATTCATACGCGTATTTTAACAAAAAAGGACGGATAAACCGTCCAAAACAAATCCTAACTCACTATTCAATTAGAGTTGTTTTCCAAATATCTTTTATTAAAACAATCAACAATTCATGACGCTTTTGAATAGTCTTGGCATTCCATACGGTGAATGCCTCCAGCTTCTTATTGATTCTATTAATTGATGTATCATGCCCAGAAATAATCAACTCAGCCAAACTACGTGTTAGGTAATTTCCACTTTTTCTATACTCAACCAATTTCAAGTCATAAAAGTCGTTTCCAGCCACAATATTAAGGGGCTTCTCCAACAAGGTCAAATTACCCAGCAGATTTTTATAATCATCGTAAATCTTATCAGGGTTTTCTACATCCCAACTCACTCTCAACTCACCCTTGGGACTTTGAGGTAGGATATGCTCAATCTCCAGATTGGTATACTGCTGCAGACTATCTCGCTCCTTTACCCCCTTAAACGCCATCTCGACGTGCTGCGTCAGTCGCGCTAGCAGATAACGTGTACGGTACTGCTGCATCGTATACAGCGTGAAGCGCTTGAGGGCATCGGCGAGCTCCTGCGACTTGCCTGCCATGTTTTTCTCGAAGCGGTCGGCGACGAAGGTGTTGAGCTGAACCTTCTGCTTCACAGGGTCAGTCGTCTCTGCAATCGCACGCAGCTCATCGGCCCATTGTGAGAAGCTGCGCTCCAGATCCTTGGTCGGCGTCTTAGTGAAGATGTAGTAGAAGAGGAAGCTCTCCAGCTGCGCCACGAAGTGGTCGAACAGCGGTTTCGAAAAGTTAGCCGCTGCCAGCAGCAAGACGTAGTGCAAGCTGAATGCACCACCGGCTAGCCGCTTGAGGCTGTCCATCGCCAGACTGGGCTTGCCGTCATTGCCCAGTCCGTTGGCAAAGGCCAAGTAGTGCTCGACGTTGCGGATCACCTTGCGAACGAACTCGAAGGGTTTGCCTTCGTAATCGCACAGCGCGGCGTTGCCCTTGGCGATGAACCAGTCGTAGATCTCGTCCTCGCGCACCACAGCATCGCCGCGTTCGTTCTTGATGACGTAGTTGGCCATCAGGAAGTAGCGCAGGAAGCGCAGCGGCTTTTCCTTCTCCTTCTCCAGCGGCTTGGTGATCTTCTTCCACTCGTCCTTGAGCTGGGTGAACTGCGTTTGCTTGACCTGCGTGAACAGCAGGTTCTTGAGCAAGTCCATCGGGTTCAGGCCCACGCCGCGCTCGTTGATGGTCTCGAAAATCTTCAGCGCGCTGCTGACGTCGGTGGAGATCTGGATGAACACCACGTTGTTGGCCAGATAGCCCCAATACTTCTTCAGCTTGGCGGTATCGTCGTAGTTGTCCTTCAGGTACCGATACAGTGTGCTGTAGGCATTGACCAGATTCTCCAGCGAGCCAAAGCTGGCGATGCCCGAAGCCTGGATGCCTGTGCGCACGGCCATAGGTTCGGCATCCAGCTCCACGAGCTTGGCCATCACCTCGCCAGCGCTCTCGTAACGCGGCTCCAACTTCAGGGTGGTGCACACCTCGCCGTCGCTATCCACGTAGCTGGTCGAGATCAGCCCGGCAATCATCTGCCGCTGCGGTTCACCTTGGAACAGATGCTTGAGGGCGCACAGCAGCAGGAAGAATGTGGTCAGGCGCTGTTGGCCGTCGATCACCTCGTAGTGGTTCTTCTGATCGGTCGGCGACACCAGCACGGTGCCAATGAAGTATTCCCTCGTGGTGCCCGCATCGATCTGCTCGCCGATGTCCTCCAGCAGCTGATGCACTTCCTTGTCCGTCCAGACGTACTCGCGCTGGTAGTCCGGGACGATGTAGAAGCACTCCCTGAAGGCTTCCTCGATGCTGTATTTGTGGTTTTCGATGCGTGCCATTACATTCTTTCCGTTCTAAATAAAGGCTATTTGCATTATATGGTTGAAATTAATTCTTCATCCAAATCTTCATCACCGCCATACAATTCAAC
>CAYZVI010000129.1:0-4693 GCA_964481695.1 uncultured Hydromonas sp.
AAACGGAAGCGGAGTTCCAGTATCTGCTCGACTTTTTGGACGAAGCGCAACTGGATCGTGTCGGCTGCTTTGCCTACTCGCCGGTGGACGGCGCGACGGCAAACAGCATCGAAGGTGCCTTGCCCGATGAAGTGCGCGAAGAGCGCGTGCAACGCTTCATGCTCAAACAGCAGGGCATCAGCACGCAGCGGCTGGCCAATAAAGTTGGCTCGGTGCAAACCGTGCTGATCGACGAAATCGACGAAGACGGCGCGATTGCCCGCTCCATGGCCGACGCGCCGGAGATTGATGGGCTGGTGTATATTGATTACACCGAGCAGCCGTTGCAAGCCGGGCAGTTTGTCGATGTGAAAATCCACAGCAGCGATGAGTATGATTTGTGGGGGGCTGTGGTTGAAGATTGAGAGATGTCGACACGATAAAAAACACACCAATCGGTGTGTTTTTTGTGAATGGTGCTGAATGTTAAGTGAATCACGCTTTGTCTTGTTCGACTAAACGATTGACCAAATCCACATAGCTTTGCATGGCTTCCTCTTTGGGCGTGCCGCTCAAAGCCGCCCACGCATCGTATTTCGCACGCGCGACGAACTCAGTCATGCCCGGACGATTGCCATCGGCGTCACCGTCGGTGGCTTGTTTAAAATTGGCGTATAAGGCCAGCAGGTCAAAATTACCTGGCTTTTCGCTCAGGTTTTTTACCGCGACTTGTGCTGCTTCAAATTGCTCGGTGATGGTGCTCATGTTGTTCCTTTCGGTTGAATTTTTAGAATTTTCATCATAGCATGGTTTTTCTGAAAAAGTGCAAAAAATAATACGGTCGTTCTTTTTTTGAAGAGATGCGGAAAAATCTCTGTTGAAATGATGCCTAAGCTGATGCGGGCATATTCAAGTTGTGCGACAATTCTGCATAGTTATACCGCGATGGTGGTCATTCTTTTTTGAGGCTTTTGATGAAACGTTTACCTTTGTTTTTATTCCTTGCGCTGTGCGGTTTATCCCTGTCGCTGGGCTTTGGCTGGTGGCAGGTGTATCAGACCAAAAAACAAATTGAGGTACAGTTAAAACAAAATCAAGATTTGATGTATCGCAACGCTGCGCTACAAGCCGAAATTCAGGATTTGAAAAGCAGTCAGGACGCGGTGCAGGAGCGCGCGCGTTTGCAGCTCGGTATGATTAAGCGCAATGAAGTGTTCGTGCAGGTGATGGATCAGCCATCTGTGGTGCAACCGGGTAGTCAGGCTGCGCCCCTCACGCCTAATACGCATGATGGTGCAAAAGATGCGAAACCAATCAATCCGTCAGCCCCCAATCCTGCTGCTGCGCCAACGCTGCCCACAGTCGCCGGCACGAATGAAAATAAAAAACCGCAGTAATCTGCAGTTTTTCTTCGTCTGCTCAATGTGATTAATGCAACGCACTGCTCGGCTGGCTCGCGTTCGGATCGAATAGGGCGCGCATTTGTTCGGCCGTTAACTCATAGGTTTGACCGCAAAAATCGCAACCGACTTCAACGTGGTCATGATCCTTCAGCATATCCAAAGCCTCTTCTTCGCCCAGCATTTTCAGCATATCGGTGACTTTTTGCGGTGAACAGGTACAGCCGAATTGCACGCTTTGCGTGGTGCTGTGCTCCATGGGATATTGCCAAAACAGCCGATGCATCAATGTGTCCGCCGAGGTTTTGAGCAGCTCTTCGTCACCCACGGTATGCACGATGGAGCGCAATTCGTCCCAGACGTGCAGGTTTTGTGATTCGTTCTGTGCGCCACCGTGTAAGGGCAGTTTTTGCAGCAAAATACCCGCGCAGTTGTTCGCATTTGCCGCGAGCTGAATGTGCGTTTCCAATTGTTCAGAGGTACTCATATAGTGCATCAGAATCTCGGCTATGCTGTCGCCATGTAAAGGTACCACGCCTTGATAAGGTTGCTGGCCGGGTTGGCGATCGTTTGGATCGAGGGTGATGGCAAAGCGCGCTTTTCCATGCTGGTTGAGCAATTTTTGCAAACTCATAGCCGCATCAATGGCGATGTTTTCAACAACTTTAGCAGTCGCGCGGATGGTCAGATCGGAGCGACATTCAACCACCAGCAGCTGAATCGGCCCGTCGCCATGAATTTGCATGATCATCGAGCCATCGAATTTTAGATTGGCTGAGAGCAGGGTGCAGGCCGCGGTCATTTGACCGAGGATTTCGGTCACGACGGCAGGGTATGCACGCTTTTTCGCGGTATGGGTGATGGTGTGCCACGTGTTCGTCAGCTGCACCAGCTCGCCTTTCACGGGTGCGTTGTCAAAAAGGAAGCGGTATAAAGTATCGGTCGGTAATGTCATATTTGCTAAAATGGACGCTGATTGAGATTTTTCAAGGCCGTATTTTACGCCACTCTCAGTCGCTGTGTGCGCAAGTGTATGCAAGTGTATTTTAGGTGAGTGATGCGAATCGATTTGTTTTGTCGGGTGATTGATAACTGGGGTGACGCGGGCGTGTGTTGGCGCTTGGCGCGGCAACTGGTACGCGAGCATGCCGCTGAGGTACGCCTGTGGATCGATCAGCCGCAGGTTTTGTCTGCTTGGCAGCATGAGTTGGTCGAGTTGACAACGTTGCACATTCGCGCGTGGAACGATACGGTGAACTGGTCTGAAATTACACCGGCTAAAGCCGTAATTGAGGCTTTTGCTTGTGAAATTCCGGCTGGATATATTGACAATATGGCTCGGTGTCCCGTGAAGCCGCAGTGGGTGAATCTCGAGTATCTCAGCGCCGAGTCGTGGGTTGAAGGCTCGCACCTGTTGCCTTCGCCGCAGGCGGGCGGTTTAAATAAAGTGTTCTTTTTTCCCGGATTTACTGAGCATACCGGAGGATTGCTACGCGAGCGTGATTTATTGGCGCGACGGGATGTGTTTGTGGGTGCGCGGCCGCAGTATTGGTCAGAGTTAACCGGATTTTCGTGGCAGACGATAGCGCTGAAAATCAGTTTGTTTGGCTACGAGCACATGCCGTTGCAAGCATGGTTACCCGCATTGATACAAGGTCATGCGCCGGTGCAATTGGCAGTGACGTATGGCAAAGCGCGTGAGGCATTGAAAGAGGCTTGGACGAGTTTGGGCTTGCCTTTGAGCGATGACGAACAGTGGAGCGTAGGGTGCTTGAGTGTGCGCTTTTTGCCGATGTTATCTCAGGCACAATACGATCAATTGCTGTGGAGTGCGGACATCAATATGGTGCGTGGCGAAGACAGCCTGGTGCGTGCGCTGTGGGCGGGCAAGCCGCTGGTGTGGGGTATTTATAAGCAGGATGATGGTGTGCATTGGGAGAAGCTCAAGGCCTTCACGCAGATGTATGGCTCTTTATGTGGGGAGAGCGTTGCGCAGTTCAATGAAGCATTTACCCACAGCTGGAATGACAGTCAGGTGGCATCCTCTGAGTTGGCACAGCAATGGGTGAATTATACGTGCGCCATACCTGCACTCAGGCAGCATGCTCGTAGCGTGGCAGCGCATTTGGCGCTGCAAGATGATCTGGTCACGCAGTTGATTCGTCTTCTATTCGTGGTTGAAAAATCATAGGACAGGCAGAACGCATTGCGTGGTGGCTTTATACAGTAAAATGGGCTATAATGTCGCGTTAAATTTTTGGGCGTGTGATCGTCGTTGCATATTTGCTCAGCCCAGTTTGTGTTGCATTCCAACTTATCCAATTGCAAAAAGGTATCACTGATTATGAAAACAGCTCAAGAACTCCGTCAAGGCAACGTGTTTATGGTCGACGGCGTAGCCAAAGTCGTATTGAAAACCGAATACAGCCGTTCAGGCCGCTCAGGTGCGGTCATCAAAATGAAAATGAAAGATTTGTTGACCGGCGCAGGCTCGGAAGTGGTTTATCGCGCGGATGACAAATTCGACGTACTGATTTTGGACAAAAAATCGGTGACTTACTCATACTTCGCTGATCCGATGTATGTATTCATGGACGAAGACTACAACCAATACGAAATCGAAGCTGAAAGCATGGGCGACGTACTGAATTACCTCGAAGATGGTATGCGCTGCGACGTAACCTTCTACCAAGATCGTCCAATCGCGGTTGAGCCAGACACCATCATCGTGCGTGAAGTGACTTATACCGAACCTGCGGTTAAAGGTGATACATCATCTGGTAAAGTGTTGAAAACCGCCAAATTGGCCACTGGCTTTGAAATCCAAGTGCCTTTGTTCGTAGATACAGGTGATAAAATTGAGATCGACACCCGTACCAATGAATACCGTAACCGTGTGAAATAATCGAATTTTGATTGATTTTCAGCGAGTACATAAAAGCGAGTGAAACATCACTCGCTTTTTTATTGGCTTAATTGCTTGGGGGAGTTTTAGCGCACCGCATATTGACTCAGAGCTTTCGGGAAGCGAATCAGCCAGAAATTTTGCGCCAGATCGGCGGCTTTGGCCGGAACGACTTGAACTCTTTTATCGGCGCAATCTCCTTGCAACACGCCTTGCTCATTCGCCGTGCATTCGCTGATATCGGCTTTAATTTCTTTGCCGCTGTTGTCAAATACAGCGGTACGCAGGCCAAAATTATGGTCATTCACCAGTGCCAGGGTTTGATTGTCAACCAAAGCCAAACCTTCGGCTTTTTCTGCCGTCCAGCCCAATTGATTCAGATTAAGTAACAGTGTTTTTTTCAATGGAA
>CAYZVI010000130.1:0-4667 GCA_964481695.1 uncultured Hydromonas sp.
ACCTCATCGCCCCCGACGACTGGCACATCCACCTGCGCGACGGCGACGCACTGGCAACCACCGTACCACACGCCGCGCGTCAATTTGCTCGCGCCATCGTCATGCCCAATCTCAAACCACCGGTGACCAACGCCGCTCAGGCACGGGAATACGCGCAGCGCATCATGGCGCACGTACCTGCGAGCGTGAATTTCACACCACTCATGACACTGTATTTGACCGACCGCACCAGCGCGCAGGACATCCAAGCCGCGCACGAAGAAGGTTTGGTCAAAGCAGTCAAACTCTATCCGGCAGGCGCAACCACCAACTCCGATGCGGGCGTAACCGATTTGGCGCACTGCGATGCGGCTTTGAACAAAATGCAGGAGCTGGGTATGCCGCTGCTGGTGCATGGCGAAGTGACCGATGCCGACATCGACATCTTTGACCGTGAGGCGGTGTTCATCGACCGCATTTTGATTCCGTTGCGCGCGCGTTATCCGCAGCTCAAAATCGTCATGGAGCACATCACCACCGCGCAGGCCGCTGAGTATGTTGCCACCGCCGAGGACGGCATCGCCGCCACCTTGACCGCGCATCACCTGCTGTACAACCGCAATCACATGCTGGTTGGCGGGATTCGTCCGCATTACTTCTGTCTGCCGATTTTGAAACGCGAAACGCACCGCGCCGCGCTGCTCAAAGCCGCCACCTCGGGCAATCCGCGCTTTTTCCTCGGCACCGACAGCGCACCGCACGCACAGCCGACCAAGGAAACCGCCTGCGGCTGCGCCGGTTGCTACACCGCCTCGCACGCATTGGAGTTGTACGCCACCGCGTTTGCGCAAGCCGGCGCGTTAAACCAACTTGAAGGATTCGCCAGCCTGTATGGTCCGGCGTTCTACGGTTTGCCCGTCAACGCCCACAAAGTTCGCCTGAACGCCGCGCCGTGCGCCGTACCTGCATCGTTTGACTATCTGAGCAATGACGCACTCGTACCGCTGAATGCGGGTGAAACGCTGGCGTGGACCTTCGCGGGAACGATCTGATGCTGCGTCTGAGCTTACTCGCGCTGATGAGCGCATTCGCACTCTCCGGCTGCGCTGTGGTAGCAGTGACCGGCGCAGCGGTTTCCGTCGCTGCCACTGCGGTGAAAACCACAGCCAAGGTTGCAGGTGCAGTTGTCGATGCAGCAATCCCTGATGGCGACGATGACAAAGAGAAAAAAGCCGAATAATCGAAAATAGCCGCTCATCATGCCTTTAGCGCCGTCCGAAGCCATCCGAATTAACTGGTCTGCGCCGTGGCTGGCGCACCTCGCACCGCGCTTTGCAACCCATACGCCTGAGCGCTGGGCGAACGCCCCCGACTTGAAAGCCGCGCTCAACGCCGCCGTGGACGCACTGCGCGAGCAGGGTTTGCCCATGTTGACGGGGCAAGGCAAACCGCTGCACTTCATCGCGCAAGCCGATTTACCTGAAGGGGTCGCCTACGAAGCACACATCGCGCAAACCGGCGGCGTGCCGACGCGCTTGAATCTGCATGATTTTTTCAACGCATCCATTTGGCTCACTTTTCCGCTGACCAAAGCGGTACTGAACGCCCGCCAATTCGAGCAGATCGCCGCGCACGGCGTGACGCATCAGCGCGGCATGGCGCGCGACGCGCTGACCCTGTTTGACGAAAACGCCGCGCTGTTGGTCACCTGCAACCCCACCATTGCCAACGCCCTGCGTGCCTTTGACTGGCACAACGCCTTGGTCGCGCCGCGTGCGCTGTGGGAAAACGTGTATGAACCACGTGCCAATGGTATACACCCGCAAGCCGCCGTGTACCTGTTCGGTCACGCGCTGATGGAGAAACTCACCGCGCCGCGTAAACCAATGTGCGCGCACACTTGGGTGGTGTTGGTTGAACCCGATTGGTTTGCATTGAGCTTGACCGAGCGTTTCGCGCAGCTCGATCAACAACTGTCCGAACAATTGCGCACACATCAGTTCCACACCCACGATTTTTGCCCGCTG
Organism: uncultured Hydromonas sp.; assembly: GCA_964481695.1. Taxonomy (GTDB): domain Bacteria; phylum Pseudomonadota; class Gammaproteobacteria; order Burkholderiales; family Burkholderiaceae; genus CTSOIL-112. Next base: position 2,007 of record CAYZVI010000130.1, read on the forward strand.
CCCGTGCTGGGCGTACCGCATTTTTGGCAAGACAACGCCGATGCAAGCTTTTATAATGACACGCAGGTATTTCGCGTGGGGCGCCTACGTGAACGCACACAGCAACTCTGACGCATACAAATTTTCTGTTTTAACCCTCCCTTTTTGGAATCGACATGGCCGTTAATTTCCCTACCATCACCACAGAACAACTCCACCCCGTCGCTGGCATTGAGCTGGGCTTCGCGCAGGCCGGCATTCGCAAAGCCGACCGCAAAGACCTGCTCGTCGTGCGTCTGGCCGAAGGCACATCGGTCGCGGGCGTGTTCACCACGAACGCCTTTTGCGCCGCGCCAGTACATGTGTGCAAACGTCATTTAGCAATCGATAACGGCATTCGCGCGCTGATCGTCAACACCGGCTGCGCCAATGCAGGCACGGGCGAGCACGGTATGCGTGATGCCGAAACCACCTGTGGCGAGTTGGCCCAACTACTCAACATCACCGACAGCCAAGTACTGCCCTTCTCCACCGGCGTGATTCTCGAACACCTGCCGATGGACAAACTGATTGGCGGGCTGCCCGCAGCAATTGCCAATTTAACCGAGGACAACTGGTACAACGCCGCACAAGCGATCATGACCACCGACACACTGCCCAAAGCCGTGAGCAAACAAATCCAAATCAACGGCCAAACCATCACCCTCACCGGCATCTCCAAAGGTGCGGGCATGATTAAACCCAACATGGCGACCATGCTCGGCTTCGTTGCCACTGATGCGGGCGTACCGCAGACCGATCTGGAGGCCATGATGCGCCGCATCGCTGATCAATCGTTCAACTGCATCACCATTGACGGCGACACCTCGACCAATGACTCCTTCATCGTTATGGCCAGTGGCGCTTCCGGCGTGACCTGTAAAGCCGGTTCAACCGAATTCGCACAGCTCGAAGCCGCACTCGTGGCGGTGGCGCAAGAACTCGCCCAGCTCATCGTGCGCGACGGCGAAGGCGCGACCAAGTTCATCAGCGTCGTTGTCGAGCGTGCGGAAAACCTCGCCGAAGCCAAACGCATTGCCTACAGCGTGGCGCATTCGCCACTGGTCAAAACCGCCTTCTTCGCCAGCGATCCAAACTTGGGGCGCATTCTCGCCGCGATTGGCTACGCGGGGGTGAAAGACCTGGACGTCAATGCCATCGACCTCTACCTCGGCGACGTGCATGTCGCCACCGCCGGTGGTCGTCACCCGAACTACACCGAGGAGCAAGGCCAAGCGATCATGAACCAAGCCGAAATCACCGTGCGCATCGTACTCAATCGCGGCTCGGAGAAAACCACCGTGTGGACCTGCGATCTGTCGCATGAATATGTCAGCATCAATGCCGACTATCGGAGTTAAACCATGCGCCGCGTGATGCTCGGTCTGAGCGTCCTATTGTTCAGCCTGAGCGCACATGCTTCCTATGTCGAGAGCTGTGCACTTAACGGTGTGGTACAAAGCAAACCAAACCAATATCGAGTCTATTTCCTCAACAAAGAGGGTTTAGAGGTTGAACGCATCGAAACGCGCTTTCGTTACAAAGTCACGCATTCTATCCCCAATGGTCGGGCAGATTCTGGCTGCGTCCACCTGATCGGACAAACGCTCAAAGTGGTACTCAATGACACGGTATCGCCTCCTCATCTGCGCCCGCGATATAGCCTGAAACTCAATTACATCGCAAAGAATGATCGCGGCTACCCTGACACCATCACCGAATTTAAATTACCCCAACGATAAATTCCTATGAATGCCGAATTGCTCAACGCTACCCTGCAACAAATCTCAAACACGCTCGAGCGCGCGCAATTACTGCTGCCGCAAACCGCGCAACAGGTCGATTGGAGCACGCACGCCTACATCTGGCAGGTGCGGCACGGACGTGGATTTTTACAAGCGTTGCACAAACCACGCTTGCAGGATTTAGACGATCTGCTTTCGATCGACCGGCAAAAACAAGCGGTGCTCGACAACACGGAGCAATTCGTTCGCGGCTTGCCCGCCAACCACGTCCTGCTCACCGGCGCACGCGGCACGGGCAAATCCTCGCTGGTGCGTGCCTGTCTGGCGCGCTTTGCCGAGCAAGGTCTGCGCGTAATCGAAGTCGATCGCCTTGATTTGCACCACTTGCCGGAGATCGTCAATCTCGTGCGCGAACGCACCGAGCGATTCATCGTATTCTGTGACGATCTCACCTTTGACGCGCAGGACTCGGGCTACAAAGCACTGAAAACCATCCTTGATGGCTCGTTCAATGGCTACGCGGAAAACGTCCTCGTCTACGCCACCTCCAATCGCCGCCACATGGTGCCCGAATACGACACCGACAACGTCGGCTACAGCCATCCGTCCGATCACGAACTGCATCCGTCCGAAACAGTGGAGGAAAAAATCGCCCTGTCCGAACGCTTCGGGCTGTGGCTCAGCTTCTACCCGTTCAAACAAGAGGACTACCTCACCATCGTCGATACCGCCGTGCGTCGCCTCGGCCACACGCCGGCGAACGACACCGAAGCGGACGAGCTGCGCACTGCCGCGCTGCAATTCACCCTCGAACGCGGCTCGCGCAGCGCACGCATTGCACACCATTTCGCACGACAATGGGTCGGACAACAACGACTCAAACACCATCAATCACATG
>CAYZVI010000131.1:0-4652 GCA_964481695.1 uncultured Hydromonas sp.
CCTCTTTGGCGGTAATGCGCCGTATGTCGAGGAAATGTATGAGCAATATCTGAATAACCCCAACTCAGTTCCTGAGCAGTGGCGTAGTTATTTTGACTCCATGCAGAATCTGCCTGCGACAGACGGTCATGTAGAAACCACCGACGTGGCCCATGCACCTGTGATCGAGTCTTTCGCCCAGCGCGCCAAACAAAACAAATTCCTCGCATGGCAAGCCGCCAACACTGGTACCACCAGTGGTAAACAGCAGGTAGCCGTTCAGTCATTGATCTCCAATTACCGTTTTTTGGGTACCCGTTGGGCCAACCTTGATCCACTCAAGCGTCGTGATCGCCCAAGCCTTCCAGAATTAGACCCTGCGTTCTACGGCTTCAGTGAAACCGATATGGACAATCTCTATAACGTCAATAACACCTATTTCGGTCAAGAAGAAATGACCTTGCGCGATTTGGTTCGTGCTTTGCGCGTGACCTACTGCGGTAATCTGGGTGCAGAATACATGCATGTGACCGATCCGGAAGAGCGCCGCTGGTGGCAAGAACGCATTGAGTCATGCCAATCAACCCCTAGCTTCAATATCGATCAAAAACGCCGCATTTTGCTGGAACTGACCGAAGCAGAAGGGCTGGAGCGCTACTTGCATACCAAATATGTAGGTCAAAAACGCTTCTCACTCGAAGGCGGTGAGAGCTTCATCGCAGCGATGGACGCATTGATTCAGCATGGCGGTTCTCAAGGCATTCAAGAGATCGTGATTGCGATGGCACACCGTGGTCGTCTGAACGTATTGGTCAACACCTTGGGTAAAAATCCAGCCGATCTGTTTGCGGAATTTGAAGGCAAACACGCGGATGACTTGCCTGCCGGTGACGTCAAATACCACCAAGGCTTCTCCAGCGATGTCTCTACAACAGGCGGCCCCGTACATTTGAACTTGGCGTTTAACCCGTCACATTTGGAAATTGTCAATCCAGTGGTCGAAGGCTCCGCACGTGCACGCCAAGATCGTCGTGGTGACGAGACCGGTGAGCAAGTATTACCCGTACAAGTTCATGGTGACGCGGCATTTGCCGGCCAAGGTGTGGTGATGGAAACCCTGAACCTCGCACAAACGCGCGGTTACGGCACTTTTGGTACCATCCACATCGTGATTAATAATCAAATTGGTTTTACCACATCAGACCCGCGTGACAAAGGTTCTACCTTGTACTGTACCGACGTGGTGAAAATGATTGAAGCACCGGTATTGCACGTTAACGGCGATGATCCAGAAATCGTGGTTTGGGCAACGCATTTGGCGCTGGATTACCGCAAACGCTTCAAAAAAGACGTGGTGATTGACATCGTATGTTATCGCAAACTGGGTCACAACGAACAAGACACGCCAGCATTGACTCAACCGTTGATGTACAAATCCATCGGTAAACATCCGGGTACACGTGCTCTATATGCGCAAAAATTGACGACGCAAGGCGTACTCAAAGAAGGCGAATCAGACAAACTCGTCGAAGAATACCGCAAGTCGATGGACGAAGGTAAACACTACAATACCTCGATTCTGACCAACCACAAACATATGTTTGCCAACGACTGGTCACGTTACTTAGGTAAAAAATGGGTGGATGCGAACAACACCGGTATTAATTTGACTGAGTTAAAACGCCTGGGCGAAAAAATCACAACCATTCCAGATACCTTCAAAATGCATCCACTGGTTGCAACTTTGATCAAAAACCGCAGTGCAATGGCCAGTGGTGATTCGCCATTGGATTGGGGCATGGCGGAGCACTTAGCATTCGCATCCTTGTTGGCCAACGGCTACGACGTGCGCATCACCGGTCAGGACTCAGGTCGTGGTACATTCGTACACCGTCATGCCGTATTGCACGACCAAGAGCGCGAATCTTGGGATAAAGGCACTTATATTCCGTTGCAAAACGTGACAGATAAAGCCAAATTCACCGTAATTGACTCAGTATTGTCTGAAGAAGCTGTTATGGCATTTGAGTATGGCTACTCAACGACTGCGCCAAACACCATGGTGATCTGGGAAGCGCAATTTGGTGACTTTGCCAACGGTGCTCAGGTGGTTGTGGATCAATTCATTTCCAGTGGTGAAGTGAAATGGGGGCGTTTGTCATCATTGACTTTGATGTTGCCGCATGGTTACGAAGGTCAAGGCCCAGAACACTCATCGGCACGTATTGAGCGTTATTTACAGTTGTGCGCGGACAATAATATGCAAGTGGTTCAACCAACGACACCAGCTCAAATTTTCCACATCTTGCGTCGTCAAATGGTGGCAGACTTCCGTAAACCATTGATCATCTTCACGCCGAAATCACTGTTGCGTCACAAAGAAGCGATTTCCGATTTGACCGAATTGTCAAAAGGTGGCTTCCAAACCATCATCGGTGAAGTCGATAAAACCGTTACGGTTGATCCGAAAAAAGTCAAACGTGCTTTGGTATGTTCAGGCCGTGTGTATTACGACATCATCGCCGCACGCCGTGAGGAAAAAGACCAAAACGTTCCGGTTATCCGTGTGGAACAAATGTATCCGTTCCCGCATAAAGCATTTGCGGCTGAACTGAAAAAATACCCTGAGCTTGAGGAAGTGGTATGGGTACAAGACGAACCACAAAACCAAGGTCCTTGGTTCCAAATTCAACACAACCTGTTTGAAAACTTGGAAGAAGGGCAAAAACTCGGCTATGCAGGCCGTCCGTCATCGGCTTCACCTGCGGTCGGCTACTATGCCAAACACTATGAGCAACTGAAAAACCTATTGCAAACCGCGTTTGGCAAACAAAAATCTTGGTTGAAAAAATAACCACATGGTTTTGAGTTTAAATTTTGTCGGGGTTTCCCTGACAAAATTTCCGAATTGAACCAAAAAAGTAGAGTTTTACTTTTTTTGAATGATTTTTAAGGATATAAAAATGGCAATTATTGATGTAGTCGTTCCCCAGCTATCAGAATCAGTTGCAGAAGCAACTTTGCTCTCATGGAACAAAAAAGTTGGCGAAGCGGTCAAACGGGATGAAAACCTGATCGATGTCGAAACCGACAAAGTCGTGCTGGAACTGCCCGCACCAGCGGATGGTGTATTGGTCGAAGTAATCGCTGCCGATGGCGCGACCGTGACCAGTGGTCAGTTGATCGCCAAAATTGATACCGAAGGCGCGGCGGCAGCCGTAGCACCAGCGGCTCCTGCCGCAGCTCCTGCTGCATCAGCACCGGCTGCAGCCCCAGCGGCGCCTGCTTCTAACAGCGCAGCGGGCGTAGCGATGCCAGCGGCAGCTAAAATTTTGGCAGAAAAAGGCATTGCTGCTGCAGACGTAGCAGGCACAGGTAAAGATGGTCGCGTGACCAAGGCCGATGCAATGGGTGCGCAAGCCAAGCCTGCCGCTCCAGTTGTGCCCGTAAACACCTCTTTACCAGCGGTTTCTATGGGCAGCGCCTTGCCGCAAGTACGCCCGCCGATCAGCGTCGCTGACGTATTGGCCGATCGTCCGGAACAACGCGTACCGATGAGCCGTCTGCGTGCTCGTGTGGCTGAGCGTTTGTTGCAATCGCAATCGACCAACGCCATTTTGACCACGTTCAACGAAGTCAATATGCAACCGGTCATGGATTTGCGTGCAAAATACAAAGAACGTTTTGAAAAGGAACACGGCGTGAAACTCGGCTTCATGGGCTTTTTCGTCAAAGCGGCAGTTGCTGCGTTGAAAAAATACCCAGTGCTGAACGCTTCTGTGGATGGCAACGACATCGTGTATCACGGCTACTTTGACATCGGTATCGCGGTGGGCTCACCACGTGGTTTGGTTGTGCCTATTTTGCGCAATGCCGATCAAATGACTTTGGCCGATATCGAAAAACAAATCGCCGAGTTCGGTGCAAAAGCGCGTGATGGCAAACTGACGATCGAAGAAATGACCGGCGGTACCTTCTCCATCTCCAATGGTGGTACGTTTGGCTCTATGATGTCAACACCGATCATCAACCCGCCGCAATCTGCGATTCTCGGCGTACACGCCACCAAAGACCGTCCGGTGGTGGAAAATGGTCAAATCGTGATTCGTCCGATGAATTACCTCGCGATGTCCTATGATCACCGTATCATTGACGGTCGCGAAGCGGTATTGGGCTTGGTTGCGATGAAAGATGCACTCGAAGATCCGGCGCGTTTATTGTTGGATTTGTAATTCTATTGACGACCATTCCCACTGAGGTGGGAATGGTTTTTTTGCACTTGAAGGAATAAATATGTCTCAAACATTTGACGTAGTAGTCATCGGCGCGGGTCCCGGCGGCTATATCGCGGCGATTCGTGCGGCGCAGTTGGGTTTGTCCACCGCGTGTATCGAAGGCAATCCATACGATGATCCGAAGGGCGAGCCGCGCTTGGGTGGTACGTGCCTGAACGTGGGTTGTATCCCATCGAAAGCTTTGTTGGCCAGTTCGCATCATTACGAAGATGCAACCCAGCATCTGGGTGATCATGGCATTACCGTAAAAGGCGCATCGCTGGACGTGAGCAAAATGGTGGCACGCAAAAACGGCATCGTGGACAAAATGACCGGTGGTATTCAGTATTTGTTCAAAAAGAACAAAGTGACCTTGCTCAAAGGCTATGGCTCGTTCGT
>CAYZVI010000132.1:0-4606 GCA_964481695.1 uncultured Hydromonas sp.
CGCTCCGTTTTTTTATTGGCAGAATATCACTTGCTCATAGCTATTCAAGCTTCTGTGAATAATTTTATGACGATCGAATACCAGTGAAAACTCATCTTAATCTTCAGCTATCTTCTACTGCATCATTAATAATCGAGAGGCTTAATGAAGAACTGGTATTGAAAGCACATATGGCCGTGATATTAAGACAAGAAAAAAGGCATTCGACTAACGTCAATGCCTTTTTTCATCAAGCAACCCAACCTATTTACTTCTTCACATCCTGGGTCACAGTTGCTTGCAGTTTTTTCGAGACCTGTACTGATTCGCCCTTCAAGTGCTTGATCGCCTGAGCCAGCGGGAAATCATTTTCTGCACCATAGCGGAATGGCGGCTCATTGGGATCTTTCTTCGGTGTATCTTCCTCTTTCGCCCACTCATCCCACAAATCGCGTTTTTTATCCGTCGCCACGCCGCTGTCATTGGACAAATGATTTGGCAAATCAGATTCACGCGAGTAGTGACCATTACGACCATCAGCGAAGTCATCGACAAAAACGTCTGGAATCACGCCGCGCGCTTGCAACGAAATACCGTTTGGCGTGTAGTAACGCGCAATCGTTAATTTCAATCCCGTTTTGCCTTGTCGATCCAGTGGAATCACTTGCTGCACAGAGCCTTTACCAAACGATTGTCCACCCATGATGGTGGCACGTTTATAGTCTTGCAACGCACCCGCGACAATCTCTGAAGCAGAAGCAGAGCCGCCGTTAATCAAAACGACCATCGGTACTGTTTTATAAACCTCTGGCAACTCAGCTAAGAAATCACCCACTGCATGCGAGTAATCAGCCGGGACAGATTTGTACTCACGAGTGGGCGAATTCACCCCACGCGAGGACACCACGACTTTATCACGAGGAATGAACGCAGAGGTCACGCCAATCGCTGTCTCCAACGAACCGCCTGGATCATTACGCAAGTCTAAAACCAAACCTTTGAGTTGGCCTTGTGCACTCATTTCTTTGAGTTTGCTGACAAAGTCTTTGAAGGTCGGCTCTTGGAATTGCGTGATACGCACCCATGCGTAGCCCGGCTCAATCATTTTTGCTTTCACGGACTGGGTTTTAATTACAGCACGAGTCAAGGTTTTTAAAATCGGTTTGGACTCACCCGTACGCATAATGGCGATTTTTACTTCGGTGCCTTCTTTACCACGCAGTTTAGACACCGCTTCGCTTAAGCCACGCATTTCGCTAACCGGTTGACCATCAATTGAGACAATCAAGTCACCCGACAAAATACCCGCCTTAAATGCCGGGCTGTCCTCAATCGGCGCAACCACCATCACCGTCCCGCCTTTACCCGGTTGAACCTCCATACCGACACCAGAAAACTTCCCAGAAATGCCTTCTTTGAGGTCTTTGAATTCTTTTTCATCAAAATACGATGAATGCGGATCCAGCTCTTTCACCATCCCTGAAATCGCATTTTCGATTAAGGTTTTATCAGACACTTGATCCACATAATTGTCTTTAATCAAAGACATCACCTGTGAGAACTTTTGAATATCCTCAATTGGCAAAGCGCTCACGCCCTGCTGTTTATCGGCATATGCCGTCAAACCCAAACTAAGCAATACACCCGCAACGGCGCCGCTCAATACTAAGCCTGTTTTTTTCATTGAATCAACCATTTCCGTAATCGACATGTGACATCCTTTTTGCGTACGCGTCAATGTCCGTTCATTAACTGGGTTTATTCGGGTTTTTATTTACCGATCACCCTACAAACACAACAAACGTAAACAAGTCATTGTGAAAACAATGACTTGTGCATAGAGTGTAAACAAACTTTATGTACAATCTCTGCAGATTTGACATTGTACACAAAAAGCGACAAGCCTTAATTCAAGCGGTCGCTTTTGTTTAACCGATGGATTACTTGGCTTTACCTTGGTTGGCGACTGCCTGCATCGCAGCAGCAATTGCATCTGGGTCGCCCAAGTAGTAACTACGAATCGGTTTGCAGTTTTCATCCAATTCGTACACCAGCGGTTGTGCCGTTGGGATATTCAGTTTCACGATATCGTCGTCGCTGATGCCATCTAAATGTTTGATCAAAGCACGCAAGCTATTGCCATGCGCTGCGATTACCACACGTTGACCTGATTTGATGGTTGGCACAATAGCACTTTCCCAGAAAGGAACCACACGTGCTACGGTGTCTTTCAAGCATTCGGTGAGCGGCAATTCATTTTGCGGTACATTCGCGTAACGCGGATCTTTCGCCGGATTCATCGGGCTGTCGGTCGGCAGCGGATTCGGCGCAATCGCATACGCACGACGCCAAATCAATACCTGCTCATCACCATATTGTGCAGCGGTTTCTGCTTTATTCAAACCTTGCAAAGCACCGTAGTGACGCTCGTTCAAATGCCAGTCTGGGCGCACAGGAATGTACGCTTGATCCATTTCATCCAATACGCCCCACAAGGTGTGAATCGCACGCTTAAGCACAGATGTGTAGGCCACATCAAATGAATAACCCGCTTCTTTAAGCAGCTTACCCGCACGCACGGCTTCGGCTTTACCGTTTTCAGTCAAATCCACGTCCACCCAGCCGGTGAAACGATTGTCCAAGTTCCATTGGCTTTCGCCATGACGAAACAATACCAATTTATACATAACGACCCCTTTAATTAACATCAACAAACCGAAATTGTGCAGTTTTTGCCTGGATGCATGTTCAGTGACGGGCATCGGCATTCTATTTTATAATGCCAATCTGCACGGATGATGTGCGAGCATCACCACAAGTTAGGTACATTTTACCGCAACCCCGTATCAAACAACAGGATTAATAGAGTGAACTTCTTTTTACAACCAACCAATCTGGCTTTATTGGCCATCGCTGTGGTCTCCGGCTTATTGTTATTACAACCCTTGCTATTCAAAAGCAACGCCAAACACGTGAACACCTCTGAAGCCACCCAACTGATTAACAAAAAAGCGCAAATCATTGATGTGCGCACATCTGAGGAATTCGCGCGCGGTCATATCCGCCAATCCAAGCTCATTCCCTTGTCTAATCTGAATGAGCAGCTACCACTTGCAAAACTCAAGCAAGATAAACCCGTGCTCATCGTTTGCGAAAGTGGAATGCGCGCACGTCGTGCCGCTTCACTCTTAGCCAAACAAGGATATACCGATGTTGCCGTATTGGACGGCGGCATTCGCTCGTGGCAAGAGGCGCAATTGCCGATTGCCAAAGGTTAAATAAAAAACATTACCAGACATGTTTGATTGACACATATCGGATCATTCGAGCATCTCGCACCCTATTTCGGAGAGTTTTATGCAACATGTTTTAATGTATTCATCCACCGTTTGCCCCTACTGCGTACGTGCAGAATTGCTGCTCAAGCAACGCGGCGTAACCGATATTGAAAAAATCTTGGTTGATCGCATTGATGGCGCACGTGAAACCATGATGGAGCGTACTGGTCGTCGCACCGTACCGCAAATTTTCATTGGTGAAACGCATGTCGGTGGCTGTGATGACCTCATCGCTTTGGATCGTGAAGGCGGCTTACTGCCGTTACTCAATGGCGATCAATAAGCCGCGCCCTTAACAAAACTAACTTCTCTTTTTAACGCAGCACCCAAACCTAAAGGCACAAAAAATGACTGAGCAAGCACAACAACCCACATTCGATCTGCGTCGTGTATACCTCAAAGATGCATCATTAGAAATTCCAAATGCTCCGGCTGTATTCTTAGAACAAGAAGCACCTCAAGTAAACATTGAAATCGGTATTGATACGCGGACTTTGGACAACGATGCCCATGAAGTAGACGTAACTGCGACTCTGAGCGCAACATTCGGCGGAAAAACATTCTTCTTGGTTGAGGCCAAACAATCCGGTATTTTTGAAATCACCGGTATCGACGGCGAACAGCTGGATTCGATTTTAAACATCGTTTGCCCATCCATGCTGTTTCCATACTTGCGCGCCAACGTAACCGACTTACTCACCCGCGCAACATTGCCACCGTTGTATTTGAACGAAATTAATTTCGAACAAATCTACCAAAACAAACGTGAGCAAGCGAACGCGACCAAGCAATAATCTCTACTCGATTCTCATATGAATATCGCCGTACTGGGCGCAGGCGCATGGGGCAGCGCGATCGCCTCCTCATTCGCATCGACACAACAGCATCGCGTCACCCTCTGGGGGCGCGAAGCGGATGTAATCGCCCAGTTGCGACGGGATGGCATCAATCATCGCTACCTGCCGAACATTCTGCTGGATGCTGCATTGCAGTACAGCGACGATCTGAATCACACCCTCTCGACACACGCTGCTCCCGATGATCTACTGATTCTCGCCACACCGATAGCCGGTCTGCGTGACATCAGTCGAAAAATCGCTGCACATAGCCAACAAACCAACGGCACTCACGCGGCCGTGATTTGGCTGTGCAAAGGCGTCGAGCGTGACACGCATCTATTCCCGCATCAAATCGTGAGCGCGGAGCTGCCACCCGAAATTCCATTCGGCGTGCTCTCAGGCCCCTCGTTTGCACAAGAAGTCGCCAACAAACTCCCCTGCGCACTGGTG
>CAYZVI010000133.1:0-4556 GCA_964481695.1 uncultured Hydromonas sp.
GCAATCGTCGTGACGGTCGTTATATCGAACGCGTGGGTTTCTACAACCCATTGGCAGCAGAAGGCGTTGAAGGCTTGCGCATCGAGCAAGATCGTTTGACTCACTGGCAAAACGTAGGTGCTCAAATGAGCCCAGCGGTTGCTCGTTTGGTTAAGTCTGTAAAATAATCACTTATTGTTAAGTGCTTAAGCTTCGGGTTTGTTAGTTATGGCAACTTTTGTTCCGAAAAAGCAACGCACTCGTGAGCAAACAACGCAATCGAACTCTATCGATTCTCAAGCGCTTGCCACTGAACTATTGAGTGATTTAGTCGTAGTTGGCCGAATTGGAGCAGCATACGGCATCAAAGGATGGGCGAAAATCCATCCTTTTTCACATTATCCGGATGCGCTGCTACATGCCGATCGCTGGTGGATATCTCCGTATATTCCCAATCAAGCGGTGGTAGACGCCAGTTGGCAGCTGGTTTCGCCCAAACAACTCAAACCGCATGCGGATGCTTGGGTTGCTGTGTGTGAAAACTGGACAGATCGCACCCATGCGGAGCAACTTAAAGGTTGGCAAATTGCAATCCCGCGCTCGGCATTTCCACAAACAAAGGAAAATGAGTTTTACTGGGTGGATTTGATGGGTGCGCAGGTGCTCAATCAAGACAAGCAAATCCTCGGTGAGGTGGTGAGCCTTCTGGAAAATGCAGCACATACCGTTATGCAGATTCGTTCTGCCGATGTGCTGAGCGAAGGCCAAAAGCCGCGTGAATATTTGATTCCTTTTGTCTCCGCCTTTGTCGGTGAAGTGGATTTGAAATCAACACCGAAAACCATTGCGGTGACTTGGGATATTGACGCCACAGCATAATTTTGCCGTGGTTGACACTTTTTGTTTTCTCTGTTTAATTAATGATTCTCATTGGTTCTAAAAATCATCATGTCCAACGATTCTATGATCGCGGTTGATGTTATTACGCTTTTTCCGGAAATGTTCAATGCATTGACGGAGCAGGGCGTGGTGCGTCGTGCGTTTGAGTCTGGGGTGGTGGATTTTAAACTGATTAATCCGCGTGAATTTGCGACCAATGCGTACAAAACCGTAGACGATCGCCCGTATGGTGGTGGTCCCGGTATGGTGATGATGGCGCCGCCTTTGGCGCAAGCGATTCGATCGGCGCGTGCGCGGCAAATGGCTTTAGGATTTGAACCGTATGTGGTGTTCATGTCGCCACAGGGTAAAAAGCTCACACAAACGTGGATTCAACAGCAGTTGGATGTGATTCGGCAGGTGGGTAAAAATGGTGAAAATCTCCGTTTCCGTGGTTTGGTAATCTTGTGTGGTCGTTACGAGGCGATTGACGAGCGTTTGTTTGAGCTGGGTTTGATTGATGCCGAGTTAAGTGTGGGCGACGTGGTTTTGTCCGGTGGTGAATTGGCAGCGATGGTGATGCTGGATGCGCTATTGCGCTGTATTCCCGGGGTTCTGAATGATGATTTGTCGGCGGTTCAGGATTCTTTTTCGGATGCTTTGGATGGTTTATTGGACTGTCCGTACTACACACGACCAGAGATTTTTGAAAATATTGCTGTTCCGCCCGTGCTTTTATCGGGAGATCATGCTAAAATATGTGGCTTTCGTCGTGAGCAAGCGCTGCATCAAACATTGCGCAAGCGGCCGGATTTGATTGAGCGAGCGCGGCTGCGCGGCTTGCTTGATGCAAAAGACGAAGAGTTTTTGGCTCAGTTGTTGGAATCGTAGATTCATGCTGTGGTTTTGCAGCGGGGTTGATTGGGGTTTGGGCTGTAAAGGTTCAAACATGTTAAATGTGTGATGTTAAGCGTGAATAGCCGTTTTTTTCACCAGGCATCATCGCCATCCTCTGGCTATCTATAATAAAAACCGATAGCAAACGATGGATTTGGAGTAAATAAATGAACTTGATTCAAATTTTAGAGCAAGAAGAAATTGCTCGTTTGGGTAAAACCATTCCTGAATTCGCCCCGGGCGATACCGTTGTGGTGAGTGTGAACGTGGTTGAGGGGACGCGCAAACGTGTTCAGGCGTATGAAGGTGTTGTGATTGCAAAACGCAATCGTGGTCTGAATTCATCTTTCATCGTGCGTAAAATTTCTTCTGGCGTAGGTGTGGAACGTACTTTCCAATTGTACTCTCCATCCATTGCTGCGATTGAAGTGAAACGCCGCGGTGACGTACGTCGTGCGAAACTGTACTACTTGCGTGATCGTTCTGGTAAATCTGCACGCATTAAAGAAAAGTTGCCTGCACGCAAAGCCGCTGTGGCTAAATAAGCCGAGCACTTTGGCAGGAATAAAAACGCGAACCATATTGGCTCGCGTTTTTTTATGGTCTTTTTGAGGGCATAGAGCGTTTAGATTTTGCGCTACAATTAGTCATGACAAAAAGCCCGCCACTTATCCTAAACCCACGCGATGTGCCCAGCGTATCTTGGGCAGAATCGGATTTGACATTTCCTTCAGCATTGTCCGCTTGGACACCAATTCATTGGCAGAAGCTTACTACGCAGCGCATTCAGTCTGCGTTGCAGAAAGCTGATGGCGTGCCGCATTTAAGGTTACATGATACTGAACAGCGCCATAATTTGAAGGCCGCATCTGTTTTATTATTATTGATTGTTTCTGAAGCTGGCTATGAGGTGGTATTGACAACACGTGCACAGCACCTACGTCATCATCCCGGTCAGGTTGCTTTTGTGGGTGGTCGAGTAGAAGAGGGGGAAACCTCTGAACAAGCGGCTTTGCGCGAGGCGAACGAAGAAATTAATTTAAATATCGCTGATGTGGATGTGTTGGGCGTGATGCCGAGCTATCACACCATTTCAGGTTTTTCTGTTGCGCCTGTGGTGGCAATGATGAGTGAGTCGGCATGGCGGGCACAAAATATTCGTGTGGATGAGCGTGAAGTTGATCAAGTTTTTCTTGTCCCTTTGGTGCATGTATTTGATCGAAATGTGATGCGTGTGCATCACTTTGAATATGAAGGGCATCGTCGTCAATTTTTAAGCGTTACTTATGCTCATGCGGATAAAACGTTTTTTATCTGGGGTGCCAGTATGGCCATGCTGCATAATTTTGACTTAATTTTACGTGCACAATGGTCTTGAAAAATAGGATTACGCTTATAAAATCATTATGATTTATGCACGCTCGTTCATTATTGTTTCTTAAGTTTACGTTACAATGCTACCACTGTTTAAATCCGTATTTTGTTCGATTTTTTGATGGTGATCTCTAAAAAATCGATGAATAACGCGGTATATATGAGGGAAATCGTATGAGTGTGATCGCAATTTTAGGTGCGCTGTTTTTGGAACAAATCTTTCCGTTGTCGAGTTATTCCAAACTTAGGGAGATTTTGCGCAATGCGATTGATTATATTGAGCGCGCGCTCTCAATGGATCAGGCCAAACCGTGGCAAACATTTTGGTTTATCACTTTGGTGGGTGGCTTGATTGCGGGGTTGCTGGGTTACGCGCTTGATTCAGCTAATCAATTATTGGGTTTGGTATTTACCATCGCCATTTTGTATTTAACATTGGGGATTCGACAGTTTAGCCACCATTACAGCAATATTCGTGAAGCGATGACCGCTAAGGATGATGCTCAAGCACGAAGTGCATTGGTTGAATGGTTGCGGGAAGAGGCAGAGTTGACCGGCTATCGTGGTAATGTGCAGGTGGCGCAGTTAAACGAAAAGCAAATTATCCGTCAGTCCTTAGAAATGGCGATATTATCGAGCCTGCGTTATGTTTTTGCCGGATTGTTTTGGTATTTGATTTTCGTACCGTTCAAAATCGGCTTGGCCGGTATTGTATTTTATCGTTTGGCGGATTTATTGGCGCGCCGCTGGCAATTACGGGCAGAGGGGAAAGAAGATGCCTATACGCGTTATGCGCGTAAAATGATGGGCTGGATAGAGTTTCTGCCAGCACGCTTTGCTGCAGTGATTTTCGCGGTGGTAGGGAACTTTGAAGATGCTTTGCATGCTTGGCGTACGCAGTCAGCCAGTTTGCGCCAATTAGGAGAGCCGGATGCGGCGGCAGTTGTTTTGACAGCAGGTGCTGGTGCTTTGGGTATCACGTTACGTGAGGGGATTGCTCAAAGAACCCAAGAAACCATGGATGAGCATGAACAAGCCTTATATGGTGATGATGCAGTTCTCAAAGCACCAGAAGCGCAACATGCGGGGCAAATCGGGATGGGGCCAGATCCGGATGTGCGGACACTCAATAGTGGGGTAGGGCTTTTCTGGCGAGCGATGATCTTTGTGGTGTCTATTTTGTTGCTACTGACACTAACTAAAATTTTGGCGTAATAAGCGAGTAGTGACTAATTTTACCAGTGTGTGATTGATGATTCCTTATAATTTGCTTGTTTAAAAGGACGATATTGCTTATAATACTTGTTGCTCATTTTGAGCGCACGGCGCGCCGTTAGACCGGCGTGACCGCAAGTGTTAATTTTTTAAGGATTGATTATGTCTACTGTTGCACAAAAAGCCGAAGTAGTTGCTAAATTCCAGCGCGC